>NZ_KV816313.1:0-370 GCF_001814395.1 Corynebacterium sp. HMSC059E07 | reverse complement strand
TCGTTGATGTCCTTGTGCTCAGCAATGTGGTTCGGCTTCTCCGAATCAGTACCCGGAGTGTCCTCGCCCTTGTCGTTGACCTCAACAGAAGTCAACTCCTCGAAGGCAACCGCAGCCTCAACCGGCTCCTTGACGGACTCATCAACAGTGATCGTAACGACAACCTCACCGTTAGCAGACTCCGGAGTAAAGGTCTTCTCACCCTTACCCAGAACGGTCTTGCCGTCCTCCTTGGAAATCAGCTCAGCAAACAGGGTGTATTCCTTACCCGGAACCAGGTTCTCATACGTCACCGTATCGTTAACCTGCGCACCAGCAACAACCTGGGTTGCACCGTTAGCAAAGTCAGCATTCGTCGAAATCTTCGGCT
>NZ_KV816312.1:0-272 GCF_001814395.1 Corynebacterium sp. HMSC059E07 | reverse complement strand
GCATTGAAGGGATTTCACCGCGTGCCTTTGTCCCGGTGACAACCATTCAAGCCAAGCGTAAATCCACGCTTCCTGACCTGGTTAAACGCATGTTTGATACTGGTGAGCTCAACCGAGTGTGGATGTCGGATATTACCTACCTGCGCACCGGTGAAGGCTGGCTGTACTTATGTGCAGTCCGCGATGGCCATTCCCGCAGAGTATTGGGCTGGGCAATGGATAGCGTTCAAGATACATCCCTGGTCGAACGGGCCCTGCGGATGGCGCATACG
>NZ_KV816311.1:0-340 GCF_001814395.1 Corynebacterium sp. HMSC059E07 | reverse complement strand
CATCGACGCCGTTTACTAAAGCCTTTCAGCCCCATGGATTTCATGATGCGTGCGACCTTCTTGTGATTGGTCGGAGGAAAGTCCGTATCGTCGTTAAGGCTTGCAGCGATGCGTTTAGCACCATAAAGCCCGTGCTCATCATCGAAGATGGTCTTGATTCTCGCCCCAAGAAGAGCATCGGAACACGTCTTTAACCTGCGTTTTTCGCGGGTGTTGACCCATTTGTAGAACGAGGAGCGATTGAGCTTTAACACGTGGCACATCCGCTTGACCGAGTACTCGGTTCGATGGTCATAGACAAACTGGAAGCGGATTACCAGCGTGTCTCTTCGGCAAAATA
>NZ_KV816310.1:0-8910 GCF_001814395.1 Corynebacterium sp. HMSC059E07 | reverse complement strand
CTAAAGGAAAAGCGCCATCCGGCATACACCAACCACAACACACATACAATGCATCACGGCCACAATGAATAAAATCAACCAACACAAAAAGTACATTGGCACACTATTGAGTTCTCAAACATCGTTCGCACACCACAAACAAAATTAACCAAACGTTAACCTCTCTGCAGCGGCCCGAACAACCTTACCCAACAAGCTCAACCAAAGTCAAACCCGCCGAACAAACATTGTCCGAACATCTACCACCAGTTAACCTCCCGGCTACCTCGCGGCGACTCGGATAAATATACGCACACCCCCAACAAACAACAAATCCCCAGGTGACACACCGAAAAGGTGCGCCACATAGGGACGTCGCCAAACAATGCTCCTTAGTAGAGCTCCTCCTCTTGAGTGCGCTCGATGGTGGCGCCCAAGGCCTGCAGGTTCTCCACAAAGTTGGGATAGCCGCGGTCGATGTGAAAGACATCGTGCACGGTGGTCGTCTCATCCGCACACAAAGCGGAGAGGACCAATCCGGCACCTGCGCGGATATCGGAGCTCCAGACATGCGTCGAGGACAGGCGCTCTTGACCGCGGATAACTACGTGGTGTCCATCCACCTGGGCATCAGCGCCAAGGCGGAGCATCTCATCGACGAACCGGAAACGAGACTCAAAGACATTTTCCGTGATGATGGATGTACCTTCCGCGACCGCGGAGAGCCCGATGGCAATCGGCTGAAGATCCGTGGGGAAGCCGGGGTACGGCAGCGTTTGGTAGTCCACAGCAGTTGGACGCCGGTCCATGCGCACGCGGAAACCATTGACATAGTCCTCGATATCCGCACCGGCGGACTTAAGCTTCTCCAACGGCAGGTGCAGGTGCTTGGGAGCAATACCGCCCACCGTGATATCCCCGCGAGTCATTACGGCAGCATATGCCCACGTACCCGCAACAATACGGTCACCGATAACCTCGTGCTCCGTCGGTTGCAGCTTGTCCACTCCCCGAATGGTGATGGTGGATGTCCCCTCCCCGGAGATGTCGGCGCCCATTTCCTTGAGCATCGTGCACAGGTCCACAATTTCCGGTTCGCGGGCCGCATTGTGGAGTTGGGTTTCGCCATCCGCAAGGACTGCAGCAGTAAGAATATTTTCGGTAGCGCCTACCGAGGGAAAATCGAGCTTGATGTTCGCGCCATGGAGCTGATCCGCCTCCGCTACAACGGCGCCGTGTTCGATGCGCGTGCTAGCGCCCATCTTCTCTAGCCCAGATTGGTGCATGTCCAGTGGGCGGGAACCAATGGCGTCGCCACCTGGCAAAGCTACCTTTGCGTGACCACAACGCGCCGTCAGCGGCCCCAATACACACACCGACGCGCGAAATTGGCGCACCGCATCGAAGTCTGCATTGGAATGCAACGTGGCCGGCGTGGTGATCTGCACGGTGTGGCCATCGATTTCCACTGAACAGCCAAGGCCTTCAAGGACCTTTCGCATCAGTGGAACATCAAGGATTTTAGGACAGTTGGTCAGCGTGGTGGTGCCCTCCGCCAACAGTGCCGCAGCCATCAGCTTCAGCACACTGTTCTTGGCACCGTCCACCTTGACGGTGCCCTGCAGGCGCGCCCCACCGGAGACAATAAATTGGTCTTTCACGCCCACCCAACTTACCTACGATCAGGGCAACGCGCCTATACGACGGGCCGCATTAACCGCCTCATAGCGAGTATGTGCACCCAGTTTGCGCATGACAGAGCGCAAATAGGACTTCACCGTTTCGGCGCCAATACCCATTTCCTCGGCCGCCTCGACATTGGTATGCCCCAATGCCACGCAGGAAAGAACATCCAGCTCGCGAGCAGAAAGCTTGGTGGACTGCTTAACGCGCACCGGGGAGACCATCTGGTCGCAAAGAGCCTCTAGTTCCTTACGGAGGTCTTCATCGTTGACTCGGTTAGCCAACATGCGGAGCTTGGAGTGCGTTGAGCGCACCTGCTCCCACTCAGCCCCGTTCATCACGTGACCGCGAGCAGCGCCGCCCTTGCCTCCGTCGGCACGACGCAACGCGGAATTAACGGCCAGATCCTGCTCGAGGCACCGAGCAGTCATGGTGACTTCCTCGATTACCTTGTCACCCAAGCGCACCGGCGAATGGACACCAACATAGAGGACACCGCGGATTTCACGCTGAACGGTGACCGGCACCGCCACGATCGAATGCAGTCCCTCATCCTGGATATGGCGATCATTCTCATGGCTAATTGTGGTGGCACGAGTGTAGTCGGACACACCAACCGCGCGGCGAGTGCTGACAACGCGCCCGCCGACGCCCACGTTCGCGTCAATCACCAAATTCTGCAAGGCCGGGGTCCGCAGCCCTACCCACTGGGTAATCTGCAGGCGATTGTCCGGCAGCAAGGTCCCGTACATCGTGACGGGGATTCCCGTTGCGGTCTTTAGTGACGAGAGCGCTGCGCGTACGGCTTCGTCGTCATCCTTGAGTCGGTGCGGCTCCATGAGACTCTCTCTTACTCGGGGGTAACCAGCAGGTGCACCCACATTTCCCGCCTGAAACGGGGGTAGGCGAACACTATTTGCGAAGTATAACCGGCCGACGGGGGTAATTCTAAATCACGCCTCGCCCTCATGAGACGCCTCAAATCCCACATGCCATGCCCGAATGATCTGTTCAGAATCTATATACCACTTGGTCTATTGCCGCGGTGTAGAGTGTCTGCTGTACATCAGAACTTATTTTCAAGGAGTCCACATCATGGCTGTATACAACAATATTCTCGACACCATCGGCGGTACCCCGCTTGTCCGCCTCAACCGTCTGACCGAAGGCCTCGGCGCCGAGGTACTTGTGAAGGTTGAGTCTTTCAACCCCGCTAATTCCGTCAAGGATCGCATTGCCAAGGCGATCGTCGACACCGCCGTAGAATCCGGCGAGCTAAAGCCAGGCGGCACCATCGTTGAGGCCACCTCCGGCAACACCGGCATCGGCTTGGCACTCGTCGGTGCCGCCCAGGGTTACAAGGTCATTCTCACCATGCCGGAGACCATGTCCAACGAGCGCAAGGTGTTGCTGCGCGCCTATGGCGCTGAAATCGTCCTCACCCCGGGCGCTGCTGGCATGAAGGGTGCTGTCGAGAAGGCCAACGAAATTATCGCTGAGACCCCCAACGCCATCCTGGCCTCCCAGTTCGCCAACGAGGCAAACCCGAAGATTCACGAGGCAACCACGGGCCGCGAGATCTGGGACGACGCTGAGGGCAAGGTTGACGCTTTCGTCGCTGGCGTCGGCACCGGCGGTACCGTCACCGGTGTAGGCCGCTACCTGCGTTCCCAGAACCCCGACACCTATCTGGTCGCCGTTGAGCCCGCTGACTCCCCCGTCCTCTCCGAGGGACACGCTGGCCCCCACAAGATCCAGGGCATCGGCGCCAACTTTGTCCCCGAGGTTCTGGACCGCGAGATCCTCAACGAGGTGCTCACCGCAACCACCGAGGAATCCGTTTCCACTGCCCGCAAGCTGGCCACCGAGGAAGGACTGCTCGTCGGCATTTCCTCCGGTGCCAACGTCTCTGCGGCACTCAAGCTGGCTGCGCGCGAAGAGTTCAAGGGCAAGACCATCGTCGTCGTCGCCCCGGACTTCGGTGAGCGCTATGTCTCCACCATCCTCTTCGAGGACATTCGCGAGGCCTAAGGAAAACGCTAACGTGGCTTTCCACGGGACGTCGCCAAGCACGGCGCCGTGGTGAGCCCTCCGAATAAAAGCGCCCTCTGTGCTAGGGGGCGCTTTTTCTTTCTAGATAGGATGGTTCGCATGCACATCTTGAAGATGATTCGTGAAGACCTCGCCAACGCGCGCGAGCATGATCCGGCCGCGCGCGGCGACGTCGAAAATGCCGTGGTCTACTCCGGCCTTCACGCCATTTGGGCGCACCGAATCGCCCACCGCATGTGGAAACGTGGATGGCGTGGGCCAGCCCGTATTTTGGCGCAGCTTAACCGCTTCTTCACCGGAATCGAGATTCACCCCGGCGCTACCATTGGCCGGCGCTTCTTCATTGACCACGGCATGGGGATCGTCATCGGTGAAACCGCCGAAATTGGCGATGGCGTCATGCTTTACCACGGCGTCACGCTCGGTGGTCAGGTGCTGACACAGACTAAGCGCCACCCAACAATTGAGGACAACGTCACCATTGGCGCGGGCGCTAAAGTGCTCGGCCCGATTACCGTCGGCCACGGCTCCGCTGTCGGTGCCAACGCCGTGGTGACAAAGGACGTGCCACCGGAGCACATTGCCATCGGTATCCCGGCCACCAACCGCCCGCGCAAGAAGGATGAGCGCATCAAGCTGGTGGACCCAGACTACTACATCTAATAGACCGTGCCCTTAAAGGCTGCCTTCACGGGCAGTCAGCCGCTGGTAATCGGGATTCTTCTCAATGAAGCGCGCCACGGCGCTGCACGTTGGAATGACTTGGCGGCCGGCCGTTGAGTCATCATCCAGTGCCGCTTTAATTAGCGGCTTGGACAGTCCTTGGCCCTGAAATGACTCGAAGATTTCCGTGTGCGTGAATTCGCGTGTGGTAGCGGAATCACTGTATTCGGCGAAGCCTGCTTCTTCCCCATCAACGGTGATGACGAAACGGGATTGATCGGTTTGGTGCGCAACTGAAGTAGTCATGCCGCCCATTAAACCAAAAAGAGCAACAAAAAAGCCCCTTCCAATGGAAGGGGCTGTCTTGTGGCCAGAGCCAGGATCGAACTGGCGACCCCACACTTTTCAGGCGTGTGCTCTACCGACTGAGCTATCTGGCCAGAAGCCACGAGGACTTCGGCGACCCTGACGGGACTTGAACCCGCGACCTCCGCCGTGACAGGGCGGCGCGCTAACCAACTGCGCCACAGGGCCATTTTCAATTATCTGTTGTGCGCTGGGCACGAATAAGTACTCTACACAAAGCTAGATAAGCACACCAAATCAGCATGTCATTCACCGTTTTCAGGGCGATGCAGCCCCTCAATACACACTGTCACCACAGCGCCTAGACCTATACAGATCTATGCGCCATTTGCGACGTTGCAGGAGCCTCCACACACCACCATAAAACGACACAAGCCCCGAGGCATATGTTCTATAAACAATGCTCCGAGGCTGAAATATGGCGACCCTGACGGGACTTGAACCCGCGACCTCCGCCGTGACAGGGCGGCGCGCTAACCAACTGCGCCACAGGGCCATAAGTATTTTCTTGTGCACCAACACAAAAGTGTTGGTACCCCCAACGGGATTCGAACCCGTGCCGCCGCCGTGAAAGGGCGGTGTCCTAGGCCGCTAGACGATGGGGGCCCGTTGCCTTGAGGCAACTTTGTAAAAATATACTGGAGACATCCTCACTTAACCAAATCGTCCTGGCAGAAAGGCAGAAAACCATGGCTGACCAGCGGGATACCTGTTCCTGTCACGAGCCGGGTGTGCACGGCTACAACTCCAATGATGAGCAGAAAGCAAAGTACTTGGCTCGCCTCAAGCGCATCGAAGGCCAAACCCGAGGCATCCACCGCATGATCGCGGAGGACCAATACTGCATCGACATCATCACGCAGATCTCAGCGGTTACTTCAGCGCTCGAGAACGTTTCCCTAGCGCTCTTGGAGGACCACATAGAACACTGTGTGGCGGGAGCAGCCGCCGAAGACGGACAAGTAGCCACAGAGAAGCTCGAGGAGGCCATGCGGGCCATCAGGAAGCTCGTTAAGAGCTAGCCCTGAACCCAGCCCTGCGCTTGGGCCCCAAAACAAAAAAGAGCCGCCCGAAGGCGGCTCTTTTTGTGGGCCCTGTGGGGATCGAACCCACGACCTGCGGATTAAAAGTCCGTAGCTCTACCAACTGAGCTAAAGGCCCAACGCTCACCTATCCTAGCCGGTGGCACCAAAGAAAAGGAAATGGCCCTCACCTTCAGCGGTAAGGGCCACGGCCTTGCGGGTCTAAGACTTAGCCGCGCATGTCACCCTTCTCCATGAAGTTCACCTGGAAATCGAAGGCGGTCTTCAGATCGTGCGGGGTGTGCTGGAACTTGTTAGCCTTGGCGCGCTCGAAGTACTCCTCCAGCATCGGGCGGTAGTCCGGGTGAGCCACGGCGATGACCTTCTCCACGCGCTCCTTCGGGGCCAAACCGCGCAGGTCCGCAACGCCATACTCGGTGATGATGACCATGGTGTCGTGCTCGGTGTGGTCGGTGTGAGAAACGAAAGGCACGATGGCGGAGATAGCGCCGCCCTTGGCCACCGACGGGGAGACGAAGGTGGAGATGTAGGCGTTACGGGTGAAGTCACCCGAGCCGCCAGTACCGTTCATGATGCGGGAGCCGGAGACGTTGGTGGAGTTGATGTTGCCGTAGATATCGCCCTCAATCATGCCGTTGGAAGAAATCAGGCCCACGCGGCGAATAACCTCCGGGTGGTTGGATACCTGCTGCGGGCGCAGGATGATGTGCTTGGCGTAGCGATCAGCCTCAGCGTTCATCTTGTCCGCGTACTCCGGGGACAGGGCGAAGGAGGTTGCGGAGGCGACGGTCATCTTGCCGGCGTCGATAAGATCCAACATGCCGTCCTGGATAACCTCGGTATAGGCCTGAATGTTTTCGAACTTGGAGTCCAACAGGCCTGCCATCACGGCGTTCGGGACGTTGCCCACACCGGACTGCATGATGAACTTGTCATACTCTAGGCGGCCGGCAGCAACCTCACCCTCGAGGAACTCGATGAAGTTCGCAGCAATCTTCTCAGAAACCTCATCCGGGGCCTTGAACGGAGCGTTGCGGTCCGGGGCATTGGTCTTGACCACAGCCACGACCTTCTCCTCCGGAATCTCGATGTAGGTGGTACCGACGCGGTCAGCCGGCTTTGTAATCGGGATTGGCTGGCGGTTCGGCAGCTTCTCGATCTTGTAGATATCGTGCATGCCCTCGAGGTTGAGGGACTGCCACTCGTTGATCTCAATGATGATCTTGTCGGCGGCATCGATGTATTCGAGGTTGTTGCCCACGGCGGAGGACGGAACGATATTTCCGTTCTCATCAATACGAACGGCCTCAATAATGGCTACCTGGAAGTCACCGTAGAAGCCCTCTTCCACCTGCTGGCCAGAGTGCGAGAGGTGGATGTCCTGGTACAGGGCGGAGCCGTCGTTGAAGCGGCCGCGCAAAACCGGATCAGAGTTATACGGAGAGCGGAAGCGGATGGCGTCTGCCTCAGCCAACACACCATCACAGTCCGGAGCGGTAGAGGCACCGGAGAAAACATCGATCTTGAACTCCTCGCCCGCCTCATGAGCTGCCTTCGCCTTCTCTGCGATGGCGGTCGGCAGCGCCTTAGGGTAGCCAGCGCCGGTAAAGCCGGAGATTCCCACACGGTCACCGTGGTTGACGAACTTTGCGGCCTCGTCAGCGCTCATCACGAGCTTCTCAAACGGTGCGTATGCAATTCTCTCAGACATTAGTCCTCCTTTTATGTGCAGAAACGACCTACGTTACGGTCCTTTCCTGTTAGTTACATGCACCACACTAGCGAATCGGTGGAGGATTTACCGCACTCTGCCCCAAACTGTGTGCACCCCTCACTTTCCTCGTGAGAATTTGCCACCCCAGGCTCTTTCCGCGCACAATTGGCGGCGTGACTCTTGCTATCGGAAAAATCCAGCTCAACTCCCCCGTTGTCCTCGCCCCCATGGCGGGCGTGACCAACGTGGCCTTTCGCGTGCTGTGTCGCGAGCAAGAGATAGCGAAGACCGGCACCGTCTCCGGCCTTTATGTCTGCGAAATGGTTACCGCCCGCGCCTTGGTAGAGCGAAATCCCAAGACGCTGCACATGACCACTTTCGATCCACAGGAGAATCCGCGCTCGCTGCAGCTGTACACCGTCGATCCGGAGTACACCTACAAGGCGGCGAAGATGATCGTGGATGAGAATCTGGCTGACCACATCGATATGAACTTTGGCTGCCCGGTTCCCAAGGTCACGCGCCGCGGCGGAGGCTCCGCACTCCCCTATAAGCGCCGCCTCTTTGGCAACATCGTCGCCGCAGCGGTCAAGGCCACAGAGGGCACCGATATCCCGGTCACCGTGAAAATGCGCGTGGGCATCGACGAGGATCACCACACGCACCTCGACGCCGGCCGCATTGCGGTGGAAGAAGGGGCGTCGGCAGTCGCGCTCCACGGCCGTACCGCCGCGCAACGCTACTCGGGCCATGCGGACTGGAATGAAATTGCGCGCCTTAAGGAGCACTTGGCCCATACCGGTATCCCTGTCTTGGGTAACGGCGATATTTTCAAGGCCACGGATGCCCACGCCATGATGGAACAAACGGGCTGCGACGGCGTCGTCGTGGGACGAGGTTGTCTGGGCCGTCCTTGGCTCTTCGCAGAGCTCTCCGCGCACCTTCGTGGCGAGCCGGTGCCGGCCGAGCCCACGTTGGGTGAGGTCACGCAGATTATGATTCGCCACGCAGAACTGCTGGCGCAGCACGAGGGCGAGGACCAGGCCAGCCGCGATATCCGCAAGCACATCGGCTGGTACCTACGCGGTTTTCCCGTGGGAGGTCAGGTCCGTGCTGGCCTGTCCCGCGTGAACTCCCTCGACGCTCTCCGGGAGCTGCTCGAGCCGTGGGCTGATTCGCCTGCGCTTGCCGACGACGCCGATGGCGCCCGCGGACGCCAGGGATCCCCCGCCAAAGTGGTCCTTCCCGAGGGGTGGCTCGACGATCCGGAGGACGCAACCGTTCCGGAAGGCGCGGAGATTATGCATTCCGGCGGCTAGCCACGAAAATCCCCTTTTGTGTCGCTCGACAGGCACTAGACCAATTGTTCAGCTAAAGTTGTTATGTCCATAGGGTTTTTGGACATGGAGT
>NZ_KV816309.1:0-2082 GCF_001814395.1 Corynebacterium sp. HMSC059E07 | reverse complement strand
TCCGCTACGTGTCCACAATTTGCGGGCAACCCCACTGAGACCTTTCCTCCAGATGTTTACCGGCCACGAAGAGCTCTCCCGCGCCTTTGGCGCAGCACTCATCCAACAAGGCAATCAAGGCGAAGCGCTCACCGCACTCAAAACGCTCCTGACCGATGAAATCACCCTGCGACTCGGCACCAGGCTCAGCAGCGCCGATGCGGCCGAGTACGCCGACCTGCTGTACAACGTCTACCTCGGCTTACTCATCGGCTGGGCCGCCGGAATCTACGACACCGAGCACCTCACATCCCAAGCCGCCTCATCGATCGAACGCCTCAACACCGCATTCGGAGTAACCCAATGATCCTAGAATCTTCCCCAGCCTGGCCCTCCCTTCTACTAGCAGCCATTCTGCTTGGCGACGCCGCCCTCTCCCTCAAACCAGTCCCCTTCATCGAAGCCTGCCTCAGCGGCGTCAAACTCCCCAAGGACTGGTGGTGGGCGCTCATTGTCATCAAGTGCCTCGCCGCCGTAGGACTCATTGCCGGCCTCTGGTTCCCCGGCGTAGGAATCACAGCCATGATTGGAGTCATCGCCTATTTCTGCGCGGCCGCAGCAGCCCATGTCCGCGCCCACTTCCTCGGTAGCGCATTCTGGATCAACTGCTTAGGCATGCTCGCATTCTCCATCGGAGTACCGATCCTGACGCTCGCACTGACTTAAGACACCAGTCAACCATTCACGGCTTCCAGAAGGAAGATGCATCATCGCACCTATTGATTGATGACTTGATGCTTTCTACCCTAAAGGTATGCACACCAGGATAAACCTCCCCTCCTTCGATTGCGGCGGACCAGCTCTAGTTGATCTCAGCGACAAAGAAGCCGTATGGGCGGTGCTCGATGATCATTCCTGATGTCAACATTCTCGTTTATACCTTCCACTCCGCAGCACCACAACATAAACCCGCTCAGCAGTGGTTAAGTGGTGCGCTGAATCGGCATGAAACAATTGGGCTCCTGGATGTTGTGGCAACGGGCCTTGTTCGAGTTATGACCAACCACAAGCTATTCCACAAACCACTAACCGCCCAGCAAGCACTGACTGCACTCAATACCATTTTAGCGGCCCCAAACGGGCACTCTTTTGAGCTCCAGCCCAGGGACCTGGACAACCTTCACTGAACTGGTGCGCTTGCACAAGCTTAAAGCCAGCGACATCCCTGATGCCTGGATAGCCGCGTCCGTAATAGAAGAAGAAGCAACCTTACTGAGCCAAGATCAGGGCTTTGCCCGCTTCCGAGAGCTGCGCTGGCACCCGCTTCTAGAATGACAACAACAAACGCAGATCCCGAGCCACCGGTGAACGATGACTAGGGTTCTATAAGTTGAAGCAGCGAAATCAAGCAATCAATAAACCGACAAGCCCTCGACTAAAGCGACAAAATTAACGCACTCTAAAACTTCTCGATGTTAGGACAAGGACTAGTATTGAGGCATCTGCCGATGGCGCTACGTCCGCCGACTAACAAAATACACTCGGCAACAACCAACACCGTCCAAATCCGACTCGTCGCTAGCGCAGGAAGTCGTTGAGCAGATTCCGCCTCCTCTTTTGCGTAGCAGCTGCAACTAGTCGTTAGATAAAGCGGAAAATCTCCTAGCAAACAGGCTGTGTAATTTAACCATTTCCTTTACACTCATTAGAAGAAGAGTCTTCAGAGAGTTTTTCCTCCAGGAAAGAAAGCGGCGTGATAGTAGTATCCCCTTTCCCATTGCCGCCTTCAATGAGGGCCACCAATTCTCCTGCAGGATTATAGACAGGGGCGCCTGAATCCCCAGGTTTTGAAGTCATTTGAGCCTTTAGAGTTCGCGCCTGATATTCTCTCCCATTGATGGAAAATGCCTCACAATATAAGTTCTTGTCGTTGACAACCCCATCAATTCTCCCTCCGAGAAAGGTTTTTGCAAAAATAGCTGAAGGTATTTCGATACTTTTATCACTAATTTTATCAGCCCGAAGAACGTAATCTACCGGAGGATCAAGAAGTATTTCTGAAACATCTATCCGGCCCTTCCGGTTTTAGAGTGCGTTGATTTT
>NZ_KV816308.1:0-69923 GCF_001814395.1 Corynebacterium sp. HMSC059E07 | reverse complement strand
TCCGCTACGTGTCCACAATTTGCGGGCAACCCCAAAGTCTTACGTTGCTCCTTATTGATTTTCCGCTGTAGGCGTTTGGGATTTCCTCGTTGTGGCTCTTCAATAGTGCCAGGTATAGGTACGGAGCGATGGGCGCGTTTTACTAGGGAAGAACCATTGACGAGTAGCCACTTATAGAGTTCGGCATTATTAGGTTCTGGGCCGAAAACTACTCGGACGGCGCGTAGTTGGTTGTTGCTGGAAGTCTCGTAGACTCCGCACCAAAATTGTCCATCATGATAAAGGGTGAATTGAGCAGGCATAATTGTCTCCAGGTACGCTAAAGCGGACCTGACGACGCCGGATTCTTTAACTCTCATGAGAACAAGAGTTAAAGCGACGGATAGCACTGGTTAGTGCTATCGCTCAGACTTCCTACTGAGACTGTGCGTTTCGCGCATCAGGATCTTACGGGAATAACGCTAACACACCCTGAGGGCAGAGAACGCAGCCAACTGATGTCATGAAAAGCCATTTATGACAAGAATGAATGCCTAAGCAGGAGAATAGACAATGCGCGCCCAGTGTGGGAATCGCCGGGGTTATTGATATCTTCGGGGAATGATAGCGGCCAGAAATTCGAAGTTTTCGCCCTTATTTACCGTGAATGACAGCGACAGATTTGTGATCCCTTGGGCTTAGGAGTTGTGGCAGTAACAGCTACCTTTGAAGGGTGATTACTAATGAACTCCGAGAATTACTGACCGTAGCCACGACCCATGCGCAGCGCTTCCACGACGGGGAAGATCACACCGTAGCCGCAGCCCTCCTGACTGAATCCGGCAAACACGTGCTCGGTTTGAACGCATACCATTTTCTCGGTGGCCCCTGTGGTGAAATCTCGGCCTTAGCTAACCACGCTGCTAGTCATCCCGAGGATCCTATCCGAGCGGTAGTCGCCGTCCACGGCCCGACTGGCCAGGTGCTTTCGCCCTGTGGAAAATGCCGCCAAGTGCTATTTGATACTGATCCGTCTATCCGGTGCATCGTGCGCGGAAGCAATGGACTTGAAGCACTCACCGTGGAAGAGCTCTTACCGTTCGCATATAACTGGCGTGACATGGACAAAGAGCAACGCATCTATATGTGGGAAGGCTACGAGAAATCAATTCGAAGCGGAGAAAAACAACAAACAATTCGGGTGGATGACCCCTTCCACGAAGGAAGCGCCCAGATTGTCTTCGAGAAAGAATCCGGAGAGGTTGTCGCCATTCCCGCAGAAGTCACTTCTGTCGTCTCTACCCAGCGGAGGTCCTTGACGGAGGAACAGGCCCGAAGAGATGGCTTTGGTTCTCTTGCTGAGCTCCACGAAGCGCTCGATACTCACTATCCCGGATTAGCTGAGGATGACGAGGTCGACGTCGTAGAGTTCACACTCCGTAAGGCTTAAGTACTTCGGTAAAGACGACGGGGAAAGGGTTTTGCCTAGACTGTCGGTATGTTCGGCCCCGCTTCCACCCAGCCACCGCGGCTTATAGATTTCCCTGTGCTGCGGTTACCATTTGTGGAGTTCGTGCTTGTTGGGCTGCTGGTGGCCCTCTTTTTCGTCGATACGCAAGGAACTGATGCTGAGAGTGGTTTCCTTGCAGTCTTTGTGCTTCTTCCCGCACTCGTGTTTCTGGGAATTGCCTACCTTGTTTCCCTGCCCATGCAGCGGAAGGTCATTACAGATTTCCGCCTGGATGCCGTTTTTGTCGTTATCGGGGCGGTTGGTCTCTTCGGCTGGATCGGGCAGATGCTCATCGCTTTGCCCTTCCTGTGCTGCCTACCCGTGGGGCTTTCAGCACTGATCCGCAGAGGCATCGCCTTTGCGTTGTGGAAGAAGGGTAAAGGCCCTCAACTGCCGGAATGAGGTTACGCGCTTTGCCAGCGCATCCTGCCGTCCGATGCCGGGGCGCACGTCATCGGGACACCTCTCTTTGATACCCCGCTTCCGCCGTTGCAATATGCGCCGGGGTGAACGTAGTTCTGCTGTACGGCGGGTGCTTCATACACCGCGGCGGCTTCTTGAACTGGAGGATTCGCAGCCATCATTTCGTCGGCGCACTGCTGTGCCCAGCCAGAGGTTCCATCGCTGAAGAATGTCGTTCCGGTTTCGTGTAGCGAGACATCACCGCAGGACTCGATGGTTTTCTCCATCGGAGTAGGTTGCGCCGCACCGGGCGCCTCGGTGAAGCCGATGACTTCTTCTTGCGGTTGATCCACGCCGATATCTTCGGCGCTTTCCTCGGCAGTGGGAAGGGTGGGGTGTGGGGCGTCTTCAGTAACGCTGGTGCTTGACGACGTCTCACTCGCAGGGGTGGATTCAACGTCGAGAGAGGAACAGCCGCCGAGCACAAAGAGCGCAGAGGCAAGACAGAGAAGTCGCTTCATTTCAGGTCCTTTGTTTATCTACCTCTATGGTAGTGACGGGTACCCTAGTTGCGCACAGGAATCACACAGTAGCTGGCCAGGCTCGGCGGATAAGCTAGTGCCTCATGAAAAACGGCTTTTTACAGCGCGCTTTCCTTGCAATCCTCCTCGGCACTGCCGCCCCCGTTCCGGCTCATGCCCAGACCATGGAGACCTCCGCCGCGCAGGATCTCGGCATCAATGATCCTGACTGTAAGCCCACGGGCTCCGTCACCGAACCCGTTGTTTTATTGCACGGGACTTCGGCAAACTCGGCCGAGTGGAACGATCTCATCCCGAAGCTCAAGGACCAAGGGATGTGCGTGTGGGCCTTCGACTATGGCGCCGAGGACATTGCGTACCAAAATGCCTACGACTACATGAAGGGGATTGCGGATCTAGATTCTTCCGGGCGCGAGATCGCCGGGCATATTGAACACATCCGTGAGGTCACCGGAGCAAACAAAGTAAACCTCGTCGGTTTCTCCCAAGGCGGCCTGCACACCAAGACCTTCACACAACTCTACGGCTCAGCGGATGAAGTGAACCGCGTGGTCACCATCGGTGCGAACTTCCACGGGACGACGTGGGGCGGGCGGGCAACGCCCCTCAAGACGGCCGCAAAGATCGCGCCCGATGTGGTTGATTTCCTCGGCACCAGCGCTGGCATCGAGCAGTTGGAGGGCTCGGATTTTATGGAGAATCTCAACCAGCTTCCGGATACCGCGCCTGGTGTCACCTACACGTCCATCTACTCGCCGGCGGACAATACGGTGACACCGAATCAGACCTCGGAGCTCAGCGCTGTTCCGGGCGCGGACGTGGTCAACGTGGAATCGGCCCCAGTCGAACATGGAAATCTGCCCCACGACCCGCGCGTGCACGAGCAGATTCTGTGGGGGCTCACGCGTTAGTGACACACATCCAGGGAGCCATCGACGCGGGGGGTCGGTGCCGTCACTGGCACACGCTTGTTGACGTCATTGCGAACAAGTGCCACACCTGCGGCGGATGGTTCGCGTGTTCGCTGTGTCATGCGGAGCTGACAGACCATGACTTCGGGCCCATGCCGAAGGACGAGCTCTGCGTCATGTGCGGGGCCTGCGGCCGAACAATGACCTACGCCGAATACTCAGCATATAAATGCCCCGCGTGCGGGCAGGCCTTCAATACGGGCTGTGCGCTGCACGCGGGGACGTATTTCCGCTAGTCTTCTACGGCAAAAGCTGGGCCAGCGGGGTGCCCTCGACGAGGGTCTTGAGGTACGCCAGAATGTCCGGGACGTTGAAGGTGAAGTTGCCGATGGTCACCGGGAAGGTCGGAAAAGCGTTGTTTGCTGGGGCGTTATTGCCGTTATTGGCCGGGGCGCCACCACCGTTGTTAGCAGGGGCAGTGTTGTTCGCTGGGGCGGTGTTATTAGCTGGGGCACCACCATTGTTAGCAGTGTTGCCACCGCCACCGTTCAGGCCGCAGCGAGCGATGGCCTCGTCGGCGCGGGCGACGGCATCGCGGATCTCGGGACCGCGCGGGTGGAAGTTGGCAGCAGCCAGCGCCTGGGACTTCTTGCTGTTGTAGTCAGACGGATTGGTGTAGTACTTGGTGGCCTGCTCACAGGAAATCTGGCCGGCCGGGACCTTGGCCAGGTAGTCATCCACCATGTCGGCGGATGCGGTAGGGGCGGACAGGCCGATGGCGGCAGCAACGGAGCAGAGGACAAGCTTATTTCTCATGCGCCACATTGTGCCACAGCTTTTACACGTTTGCGTTAGTGCTCGCTTCCTAAGAAACGATTTACCAGCGAAAAATACGCCTTCACAGTCAAATCCAAGTCTTCCAGGTAGAGGTGCTCATCGTGGCTGTGCAGCTGCGAGTTTGCGCTGGCCATATCCCGATCCTCCGCATGCAGCGCGAAGCCATAGGCGTTGCCGCCGCGGCGACGAGCCACGCGCAGGTCGGAACCACCCGTCGCCAGCACCGGCAGTACTTCCTTATCCGGAAAAAATTCGTGAGCGGTCTCCTCGATGCAGCGCCACAGCTCAGTATCAGTCGAGGACTGTGTGGCGTCCTCCGTAATAAGGTGCTCGATCTCTACTTCGTCGGCCATATCGCCGAGGGCCTCACGCAGGAACTCGTCGAGCTCCTCCTGGGTCTGGCCAGGGAAGGGGCGGATATCCATCTCCAGGTAGGCGTGGGAAGGCAGCACGTTGATGGCGCCACCCGCGCGCAGGACAGTTTGGGCAATCGTTGTGTGCGAGAAGGCGTGGGCGTAGGCAGACAAATTACCGAACTTTTCATAGTCGGTGGCGGTAGCGGAGCCGTCGAGAAGCGCTGCCTCCGTTGCGGGGTCGAAGCGGAAGGTCTTGACGAATCCCTGCCACACCTCATCCGTGGCCACGGGTGGCTCGGCGGCGGCGATGCGGCGGGCAACTTCACCAATCTTGACGATGGCAAAGTCCTTCCCAAACGGCGTGGAGCCATGGCCGGCATCGCCATGCACGTGCAGGCGGCGCTGGCCCGCGCCTTTCTCTCCGACGTTGAAGCCGAGCGCGCCGGGCAGGTGGCTGCCGCCGGTTTCCGAGAGGCAGTTGCGCACTGAGTAGGCCTCCGGGTGGTGCTTATCCATCCAGATGGAGCCCAAACCACCACGTGCCTCCTCGTCGGCCATGCCGACAAAGGCCAGGGTGCCGCCGGGGTTGCCGCGCTGAGCCACATCGCGAGTCACCGCCGCCATCGTCGCCGTAATAAAGAGCATGTCCACCGCGCCGCGGCCGTAGAGCTTGCCATCTTCGATGACGGCGTCGAAGGGCGGTTTGGTCCACTTGGGCTCGTCGACGGGCACGACGTCGGTGTGGCCCATGAGCGTGAGCGGCTCCTTGTCCGAGTCACCCGGAACGGTCACCACGATGGTGACGCGGCCTGGGTGTGATTCATAGCGTTGAATCTCCACCGGGGTGCCTGCGAAAAACCGCTCCAACGTGTCGGCATTGCGGACCTCGTGGCCGGAGTCAGGCGTGAGGTCATTCACGCAGGCATTGCGAATGAGCTGCTGAAGCAGTGCGAGGGTGTCGTCGTAGAGCGTGGAATCCATGGCCTAAAGGGTAGCCCGGACTACATAAAACCGGCAGATTTACCACAACTTGAACGGTGTTCAAGTAAGGTTTCCGGCATGAGCATCGTAGACATCGCACGCGAGAAGGCCCTGGAGCAGGGCATCGGCCTCAACGAAGAAGAACTCCTGCAGGTTCTCCAGATCCCGGATGAGCAGCTGGAAGAGATCGCGGACATCGCCCACAAGACCCGCCTCAAGTGGTGTGGTCCGGACGTGTCCGTGGAAGGCATCATCTCCATTAAGACCGGCGGCTGCCCGGAGGATTGCCACTTCTGCTCACAGTCGGGCCTGTTTGATTCTCCCGTACGCGCCGCGCGCCTCAACATCCCGGAGCTGGTGGAGGCCGCCAAGAAGACCGCCAAGACGGGTGCGACGGAGTTCTGCATCGTGGCTGCGGTCAAAGCCCCAGATGAGAACCTGCTCTCCCAGGTTGCGGAAGCCATCCCGGCCATCCTCGACGAAGTGGACATCGAGATCTCCCTCTCGCTCGGAACCCTGACCCGCGAGCAAGCCCAGCGCCTCAAGGACATGGGCGCCCAGCGCTACAACCACAACCTGGAGACCTCCAAGTCTTTCTTTCCCAACGTGGTCACCACGCATACCTGGGAGGAGCGCAAAGAGACCCTCGAGAACGTCCGTGCAGTCGGCATGGAAGTCTGCTCCGGCGGCATTATCGGAATGGGCGAATCACTAGAAGACCGCGCCGAGTTCGCTTACCAGCTGGCCCAGATTGAGCCCTGCGAGGTGCCGATGAACTTCCTTGACCCGCGCCCGGGCACACCATTCGCGGACTACCCGCTGGTCCCGCTCGGTGAGGCGCTGCGCGCCGTGGCCGCCTTCCGCCTGGCCATGCCGTCCGTGACCCTCCGTTTTGCAGGCGGCCGCGAGCTCTCCCTCGGTGACGACGGCACCGAAAAGGGTCTCCTCGGCGGCATCAACGCCATCATCGCCGGCAACTACCTGACCACGCTGGGCAAGCAGATCGAGAAGGACGTCGACATGCTCGGCCGCATCGACCTGCCTATCAAGGCCCTCTGATGAACAGCTCGACGGAGCTGGCCGCTGCCGTACTCGCCGGCGAGGAGCCGCTGTTCCACCCCAACACTGGGAAGCCACTAAGTGAAGAATTCACCCTGCACCCGGCAGCCGCGGCCGGCCTGGACGTCCCGCGCTATTGCCAGCTGTGCGGGCGCCGCATGGTGGTGCAGGTGCGCCCGGATGGTTGGAACGCGCGCTGTTCGCGGCACGGCGAGCTCGACTCGGATCACCTTTATGAGGAGGCACTTCCGTAAGCTGGGGCACCATGGATCCCGCTGTTGCCCACGCCCATCAGTCTGCGCTGCGCTCGATTTCTCGTGTCGTCACCGAGATTGCGACCCCGACGCCTCCACAACAAGCGTTGAACGCCGTCACCGAGCAACTGCGCCGCGGCAACGTCATGGTCCTCACGGGAGCAGGTGTATCCACAGAATCAGGCGTGCCGGATTATCGCGGCCCGAATGGCTCCCTCAGCCGGCACCGCCCCATGACCTACCAGGAGTTCCTGCACGACCCGCAGGCCTCGCACCGCTATTGGGCCCGCGCCTTTGTGGGCTGGCGGGTCATGCAGGCCGCACACCCCAACCGCACGCACTACGCCTTGGTCGAGCTCGAGCGCGCCGGGCTTCTCACGGGCGTTGTCACGCAGAACGTTGATGGCCTGCACGAGGAAGCTGGGCAGCGCAACCTCATCGCCCTGCATGGGGACATGCAACACGTCGTGTGCTTGAGCTGCGGGTACGAAGAAGCACGCGCGGAGTACGACACCCGCGCGGCCACAGCCAACCCGACGTACCTCCAACGCTGGGCAGTCAACAAGGACGACGTCAACCCCGACGGTGACGTCGCCCTCAGCGAGGAAGCAGTGGAAGAATTCGTCATGCCCGGCTGCGTGCAGTGCGGCTCGCAGCGCCTGAAGCCAGACGTGGTCTATTTCGGTGAGCCAGTGCCTACTTACAAAAAGGACGCCGCCTATGCGATGGTCAACGCGGCGGACTCGGTGCTCGTTGCCGGTTCTTCGCTGGCGGTCATGAGCGGCTTTCGGTTCGTCCTAGAGGCCAAGAAACAGGGCAAGCGCGTGGCCACCATCAATGGAGGGCCGGGACGCGCCGACGATCGCGTCGACACCCTGTGGCGCACCCAGGTGGGCCCGGCTTTCGACGCGATCCTGGATGAGCTAGAACTCTAAAGCTGCTCTAGCTCTTCGAGCACCACGTGGCATACCCGCTTGTCCAAGGGCATATCCTCGTGGCGGATTATCGCGCGGCGCTCGATGTCTTGGATGTAAATGTTGCGCACCTGAGGGCCGTTGAGGAAGCAGGTATTGGGTGGAACCACGACGGCATCGGAGCGCGTGGCGATGCACGTATAGCTCACACCGGGTTCGACCTCACTGCCGCGGTTCGTTGCCTCCACGACCTCGCTGCCGACTACTTGCTGCATGCCGGCGGGGCCAAACCAGCCGTCGATAAGCGTGCGCACGACCTCCTCCTGGCGCTCGCCACGGAAGAGGGGGCTGGCAATTCCGCCCTGGGTCGTTCCGTGGTTGGGGGCGCTGATGCAGACGACGTGCCGTACAGACTCCGCGCTATCGTGCATGCGCATCCAATAGCGAGCCAATAGCCCACCTTGTGAATGCCCCACGAGGATCACCTTTTCCGCGCCGGTGACGGCAAGGACGGCATTGATGTAGGCGTCGAGCTGCCGGGCGGATTCCTGCAGGGGAGCGGTGGCGCGGGTCCCGTAGTCAGGGGCGAAGGTGGCCCAGCCAGCGGTGCGGAGCATGTCTGCGAGGACTTGCCAGACGCCTTTGCTGTCGCAGGTTCCGTGGATCAAAATAACCGGCCAGGGTCGTTCGGCGGTGGGGCGCGCGGACCAGTCGTCTTCGCACACGCCTCGTGTCCGCCTGCGGGCACCGAGGGGGAGTGTGGTCATGGGATTGCAGTTTACTCTTGACGCCCCTCCAACTTTTTTACTAAGCTAAGGCTTGCCTAATACGGGCCGGGCGGTGAGCTCCACACCGCACGCGTTACCGGATTAGTCATGGGGATAGAGCCCGCCGCCTCACCGCGGCGGGCTTCTTTCATGGATACACTCGCGAGCATGACCGACCTGCAGCATGTCCACTCCGTCAATGAAGCGATTTCCCGCCTCAGCGAGCTCTATGACAGTTCTTGCGAGCTGGCACGTCACGCTCTCGCCTCGGGGGACCACGACGCCTACCGCCACGTGGTCTACCCGAAGATCACCGTGGATATCCGCCAATGGACGCCCATCGACCGCTCTGAGCCCTTCGGCTACGTGGACCAAGAAGGCCGCTACTCGGCAGTGATATCAAAACCATGGCTGATTCGTAGCTACCTCACGGAGCAGCTCACGCGGCTCACCAATAACTACCCCTGCGATATCTACGTCGGTCAATCGGATGAGCGCATCCCGCCGGAATATATCCGGGGGATTACAGAAATTCCCCAGGACCGCGGCGATATACCCCGGCCCACCCTCGATGCGGTTCATGACGGGATCGTTGACGGCGCGTGGAAGGCCTTCCATGGGAAAGAAAAGCCGCTGTTCCACTTCGGCCCGCAGCGCTTCGACATCGCCTGTGCTCGCATCGAGCACTACACCGGCATCGAGGTGGACACCGTGCAGAAGTACATCCTGTTCACCAACTACGCCATGCACACCACCGAGTTCGTCAAGTTCGGCCTGCGCGAACTCTCACGTGAGGATTCACGCTACACCGCGCTCGTGCTGCCCACGGGGGAGACCATCCACTCCAATGACGCGGTGCTTCTCGACGTCGACGAGCTCACCCTCACCTCCCGCTACCAGATGCCCCGTTTTGATCTCATCACCGCCGGCGGAGATGGCATCACCATGATCAACATTGGCGTGGGCCCCTCTAATGCCAAGACCATCACAGATTGCCTGGCGGTGCTGCGCCCAGAGGCCTGGATCATGATCGGCCACTGCGCAGGGCTCGATGGCCGCATGCGCATCGGCGACCTCATCCTGGGCAACGCCTACCAGCGCGAGGACCACATCCTCGACGGCACCGTCACCACCAGCAACCCGATTCCCGCCATTCCAGAAATCCAGCGCATGCTGGAGGCCGCCGTCGAAGAGGTCTATGGGAAAGACAAATCGCTCATGCGCACCGGCACGGTGCTCTCCACCGATGACCGCAACTGGGAGTGGCGCACCTCCCGGGACTTGTGGGAATGGCTGCGCCACTCCACCGCGGTGGCCGTGGACATGGAATCCTGTACCCTCGCTGCCAACGGCTATCGCTACCGCATCCCGTATGGCACTCTGCTGTCGGTGTCCGATCTGCCTTTGCACGCCGTGCCCAAGCTTCCTGCCCAAGCGCAGGCCTTTTACTCGAACTCGAAGGAAGCCCACGTCATGTGTGCGGTGCGCGCGGTGGAGGCTTTGGCGGAGAATCCGGAGCGGCTGCGCACCCGCAAACTGCGCCGAACGGTGGCGGAGGTTCCGTTCCGCTGAGGTAGATGATTAGACTGAGGGAAATGCACAATCTGGCGAAGGAGACCTAGACGATGAGCACCCCGGAGTGGTGGAACCCGGAACGCGAGAACCTGACGTGGGAGGTCTTCGGTGAGGCCAGCCGCTACCTTTCGCAACAAATCGTGGATTCGGGCTGGTTCCCGGATCTCATCGTGGGCGTGGCCCGCGGAGGCCTGATCCCTGCAGGCGCTATTGGTTATGCCATCGGCGTCAAAGAAATGGGCGCTATCAATGTGGAGTTCTACACCGATATCGGTGAGACCCTGCCGGAGCCGATTCTCCTTAACCCGCAGCTGGATACGGATTCGCTCAAGGACAAGAAGGTCCTCGTCGTCGATGACGTAGCGGATTCCGGCAAGACCCTCGACCTCGTGGTCAACCTGCTCGAGCAGACCGCGTCCGAGGTCAAGTCCGCGGTGATTTATACCAAGCCGACCACCATTTTTGAGCCGGACTTCTCGTGGAAGAAGACCGACCAGTGGATCAACTTCGCGTGGTCCGTCCTCCCGGTCATCACCCGCGATGGTTCCTTCAAAGACGGCCACTAATGTCTGACCGTTCCGCCGGTTCTTTCCGCGCGGCCTTCAGCTCGCCCGCCCGCTTCCGCAAGGAGGTGTTTGGCGGGCTTGCTGTTGCGCTGGCCCTCATCCCTGAAGTTTTAAGTTTTTCCATCCTCGCCGGGCTCGACCCCAAGGTGGGGCTCTTCGCCTCCGTCATCATGGCGATGTCCATCGCCATCACCGGCGGGCGCCCAGCCATGATCTCCGCTGCAGCTGGTTCTGTCGCCGTGGTTATCGCGCCCCTGGCCCACGAGCATGGCCTGCAGTACGTGCTCTTGACCATTTGGATGGCGGGCATCCTGCAAGTAGTGATGGCAATGCTGGGCGTCGCCAAGCTCATGCGTTTCATCCCCCGCAGCGTCATGCTGGGTTTCGTCAACGCGCTGGGCATCCTCATGTTTACCGCGCAGCTGGGTCACCTGTGGCAGGTGCCGTGGCTGGTCTATCCTCTCGTTGCTCTGGGCCTCGTCATCATGGTGGTGTGGCCGCGCATCACCACGGTAATCCCCGCGCCCCTCGTGGCGATTATCGTGGTGAGCGTACTCACCGCTATTTTCGGCTGGGACGTTCCCGATGTCGCGGATCAGGGCGAGCTGCCGACCTCCCTGCCCGGTTTCGTCATTCCGGATATCCCGTGGACGAAGGACACCCTCCTCCTCTGCCTTCCCTATGCGTTGGGCGTGGCACTCGTCGGGCTCATGGAATCCCTTCTCACCGCCAAGCTTGTCGACGACCTCACGGATACCCACTCCGATAAAACGCGCGAATCCGTAGGCCAGGGCATCGGCAACATGCTCGCCGCCGCCATCGGCGGCATGGGCGTGTGCGCGATGATTGGCCAGACCATGATCAACGTCAAGGAATCCCAGGCACGCACGCGCTTGTCGACGTTCCTCGCCGGCGTCTTCCTCCTTATCCTCATCCTCGTGTTGGGGGACACCGTAGGGAAAATCCCCATGGCTGCTCTTGTGGCGGTCATGTTCATGGTGTCCTTTCACACCGTGGATTGGCGCTCGGTGCGCACGATTCACCGCATGCCTTTGAGCGAAACCCTCGTCATGCTGGTGACGGTGATTGGCACCTTGGCCACGAATAATTTGGCGGTCGGTGTGATCCTCGGTGTGCTCACTGCCTCGGTGGCCTTTGCGCGCCGCGTCGCCCACCTCGTGTCGGTCGAGCTAGAGGGCAATGTCTACACCGTGCGCGGCCAGCTCTTCTTCGCCTCTTCCAACGATCTGGTCTATGCCTTCGACTACACCCTGCCGGTGGAGAAGGTCATCGTGGATTTCTCCGAGGCCGATATTTGGGACGCTTCGACCGTGGCTGTACTCGATTCCGTCCAGAGCAAGTACGCGAGCCGCGGAATAGCGGTGGAATTCCGGGGCCTCGATGGCGCAAGCCTTCAGCGCTATCAGAGGATTTCTGGTTTGGGTTAGGTAAACCTACCAGAAAAAATGTTATGACGTGCGAGTTTGCTTAAGATCGCCTTGCTAGCGCGTCCTGAGTTTTTCTGTATTGTGGGTAACACAAAAACGGATGAAAGGAAGCACCCTCATGGATGAGAAGCTGCAAACCCTCCTCAACGAGCAGGTCAACAACGAGCACGGCGCGGCCCTGATTTATACCCAGCTGGCATATGAAATGGACAATCTGTCCTTCCCGGGCATGCGCGATTGGTTCTTCAAGCAGGCAGAGGAAGAGCGCGAGCACGCGCAGAAATTCGCCGAGCACCTGCTGGACCGCGGCTACCGCGTGGAGCTGGAGGATATCCAGGTTGGCTCCGTCAAGGCCGCTACGCCGCTGGATGCCTTCGAGGCATCCCTCGCGCATGAGCAGAAGGTCTCGGAGCAGATCCGAGAGATCGCCCGCACCGCAGATGCGGCTGGGGACCTGGATTCCCGTGGTCTCATCAACTGGTTCC
Source organism: Corynebacterium sp. HMSC059E07 (assembly GCF_001814395.1). Taxonomy (NCBI): domain Bacteria; kingdom Bacillati; phylum Actinomycetota; class Actinomycetes; order Mycobacteriales; family Corynebacteriaceae; genus Corynebacterium; species Corynebacterium sp. HMSC059E07. The sequence continues at coordinate 57,337 of NZ_KV816308.1, read as the reverse complement.
TCGAGGAGCAGGTTGAGGAAGAGTCCTCCGTGTCTGAGATCATTGACCAGCTCAAGCTGGTGGGCAATGACGGTTCTGGCCTGCTGCGTGTCGATGGCTCGCTGGCGCAACGGTAACGAAGCCATATAGTTTGCGCGGATTCTCCCACGGCCCCCTGCGGTTGGTGGGAGAATTTTTTTATGACTACAACGCGCCTCATGCTCATCTGCGGTGCCCTTGCCGGGCTAGCGATTGCATTGGTCGGTGGCATGTGGCTGGCGGCAACCAACATGGCTCTGGGAACCTTTTTCTTCGCCCTCGCGGTGATGCTCGGCCCGTTTGCCGGGCTTGCCCTCTTATTGTGCGCCGCCGCGGCGGCGACGGCGCTGAGCCGCTCCCTGTTTAGCGTCGGCGGCTTGTTCCTAGTGGGGGCAACCTCGACGCTGTGGGCGCATGGCACACTATCGCTTCCGCTTTTCGTAGCGGGCACGCTGACTGGCGCTCTTGCGGTCTGGCTACACTGGGCGCATGGCCACTTTGCTCTTCGACCTCTACGGCGTGCTCATGCGGTCAGCTACGCCCGCCGGGAACGCTGAGCTGGAGGATTACCTCCGTCCCGACAATGTAGAGCACTTTTGGTCTCTTTATGAGGAGTTTCGCCCTGCATATGACGCTGGGCACCTGAGCGATGCGCAATATTGGGGCCGCATTCGCGCGCTGGCCGGTCTTGCTCCTTTTGATGTCAGCCACGCTATCGAATTGGACACCGAGCATTTGCTGGTAGCCGACGAAGAAATGGTTCGTGCGGTCCTAGGGTTTATTGGCCAAGGCCATAGTGTTGGCATCCTGGCGAATGTGCCAGCGGCATTGGGAACCAGGATCCGCCAGACGCAGCCCTGGCTGGAAGAATGCGCCGCCGTGACGCTGAGCTGCGATATCGGGGTGGCCAAGCCGGATCCGGAAGCCTACCTCGTGGCCGTGGATGCCCTCGGGGCCCAGGCCAAGGACACCCACTTCTTCGACGATCGGCCTGACTTCGTCGCTGGCGCCCAGCGCCTTGGACTCAAAGCCCACCTTTTTACGGGAATTACTTCAATCCCCTTCTAGGCAGCTTTGGCCTCGCGGCCGAGATCGAGCGGCACGCGCAGCAACGGATCCAGCGCCACAGCGCGGGTGCAGGCGCGAACAATCTCGGTGTGTGAGGGAACCATGCGCAGCTCCACTGGGTGGTCGGTGGCCTGACGTACAGCGGAAGCAAAGAGCTTCGGCGCTGCCGGATCATCTGAGAAGGCTCCGCCGGCTACCACGAGGGTGTCCGGTTTATGCTCAGCCAAAAGCTCAGCGGCGGTGGCGCCGAGGGAGCGTGCGCGGTCGTCGAGAAGCGCTCGCGTCTCATCGTCAGCGTTCGCAACCACGTCTGGGAAAGACTCCTCACCTGTCACATCGAGCACCGCCTGCGTAGCGAGAGAGTCAGGGTCATCGATGTCGAGCTGCACGATCTCATCGCCGACTGTGAGCGCAGCACCGACGGAGTCATCCGCGTAGAGCACCATGACGGGCTTCTCCGCTCCCATTTCCGTCGACTGCGTCTCTGAGCCGAGGATGGCCGGGATGACGGAAGACACAACTACCGGAACGCCGAACTGATACTCCAAGCGGCTGGCGATGTCCATTTCGTCCCACCCCAGGTTGTGGGCGGTGATGCGCCCGGCCTCGTTGACGCTGCCGGAGGTGGTCACGCCGACTGACACCAAGCGGCGATCCAGGCCGGCCATGAGGCGATTAACGCCAGCGATGATGTGCTCGATGACGTCACTCGCGCTCAGGCGAGAAACCGGTGTAGCCACGTCTTCCTCGCGGAGCGTGCGTCCTTGCGTGTCAAAGAAGGCGATGTGGGTAAAGGCGGTACCGACGGCAATGCCGGCCAGCATCCAGTCATTATCCGCTACCTCCAAGGGCACTGTGGGGCGCCCGCGACCGCGGGACTGCGTCAAATCCGTGCGCTGGCGGATCAGTCCAGCACCCAAAAGCGCGGCGGTGGCGCGGGTGATTGTGGGCTGGGAGAGTCCCGTGGCTTCGACAAGTTCACTGCGGGTGACAACGGGGTTGAGTCGAATGATGTGGAGGCACTTCGCCGCTGGGGTGCGGGGGCGCGTGAACACGGGACCGGATTTAATCATGGCGTCAAGTATAAATTCACCAGACCGCATTGTCTAATAGAAATTGGGATTCAGTAGACATCATGGTCTAGAAATGCTCCTGCGATAGAGTGATACCCATGGATTCTGTTGCTGTGTACTGCGGCTCCGCCGCCGGAAACTCTGAGGCCTATAGCCACGCCGCGCACCATTTGGGGGAGGAGCTCGCGCGCCGAAACCTCACCCTGGTCTATGGCGGTGGTGACGTAGGCCTGATGGGTATCGTTGCGGACTCCTGCCTTGCGGCCGGCGGAACCGTCATTGGAGTAATCCCGCGCCAGCTCGTCGATTACGAGCTTTCCCACCAGCGGGTAACCCAGCTCGAGGTGGTCGACACCATGGCCCAGCGCAAGACGCGCATGGAGGAGCTCGCCGATGCCTTCGTGTGCCTGCCGGGTGGCGTGGGAACCCTGGAGGAGCTCACCGAGGTCCTCACCTTGCAGCAGTTGGGGAACATCGATGGTCCGGTGGGACTCGTAGACGTGAACGGCTACTGGCAGCCGTTTAGAAAAATGTACTCCGCAATGGTGCAGGAGGGGTTTGTTCAAAAACGCTTCCTCGATGCGCTCGTGGTCAATGCCGATCCAGCTGAAGTGCTGAACGAATTCGCATCCTGGGTGAGTCCGGGTAGCAAGTGGAGCAACAATTAGCTAACAACCTGGTAAATAAGGCGGCACCAGGTTGGCCCAAACCCCCGGATCTTCGTTAGACTTCGCCCTTATGAGTTTTGACCAGAACGCAGAGCGCCAGCCTTCGCTGCTGGATGCGTCGTGCGATAACTTCGTCCACGACCTCGCGCAGCTCACGCCCACCGATGCCACCGCGTGGGGAATCCCCGGCTTCGATGGGGAGCTGGAGGATTTCTCCCCGGAGTACTACTCCTCCGTGGCGGATCGCACCCGTGAGATGATGGCGGATCTCGATGCACTCGATGACACCACCGACGAATCCGACGATGACGACGATTTCGACGAGGTGGACTATGTCACCGCCGCCGTCCTGCGCGACCGTCTCTGCCTGGATCTTGACCTGCACCATGCTGGTGAGGACATCCGTTGTCTTAACAACATTGCCTCGCCGGTGCAGACCATCCGCGACACCCTGATGCTCATGCCGAAGGACACCCCGGAACAGCTCGACGCCCTGCGTTCGCGCCTGTCGAAGGTGCCGGCATCCCTCAGCGGCTACAAGGAGTCCCTCACCGAGGCGGCGTCGCGTGGCATGGTGGCGCCCCAACGCCAGATCTCGGAAGTATTCGTGCAGAGTGAGCGGCTTGCCGACGCCGGCTCCATGCTCGAGGACCTTGGTGTGGAGGGCCCCGAGGTGGACGCGGCCAAGGAAGCCTTCGGCGAATTCGCCGATTGGCTTTCCAACGAGCTGCAACCGCAGGCTCCGTCCCAGGACGCAGTGGGCCGGGAGCGCTACGAGCGCTTCTCCAGGCTTTTCGTCGGGGATGCCGTGGACCTCGATGAGGCCTATGAGTGGGGTCTGGATCAGGTGCGTTCCATCAAGGCGGAACAAGAAAAGATCGCCCACGAGCTCTATGGCTCCGACGTGACGGTCCGCGCCGCGATGCGCAAGCTCAACGAGGAGGAGCGCTACCAGCTCCACGGCACCGACGCGCTGGTGGAGTGGATGCAGTCCACCGCGGATCGCGTCATTAAGGACCTCGACGGCACCGCCTTCGATATCCCGGAGGCCGTTAAAGAAATCGAGTGCTGCATCGACCCGGCCGGCACCGGCGGTATCTTCTACACCTCGCCGTCGGATGACTTCTCCCGCCCCGGCCGCATGTGGTGGTCCGTACCGTCTGGTCAGGAGCTTTTCCACACCTGGCAGGAGCTGACCACCGTCCACCATGAGGGCGCGCCGGGCCACCACCTGCAGATTGGTGCCGCGCTGACCCAGCCTGACCTCAACCTGTGGCGCCGCGCGGTGACCTGGAACTCCGGCCACGGTGAAGGCTGGGCTCTGTACGCTGAGGCACTCATGGCGGAGCTGGGTTACATGGATGACCCGGGTTTCCGCATGGGGCTTCTCGACGCCCAACGTTTCCGCGCCGCCCGCGTCGTGGTGGACATCGGACTCCACTTGGGGAAGCCTTTGCCGGACTGCAACACTTCCGGTGTCTGGGATAAGTCCCACGTAAAGACCTTCATGCGTGAGAACACCGCGATGGATGATGCCAACCTCTCCTTCGAGGTCACCCGCTACCTGGGTTGGCCGGGTCAGGCTCCGTCTTATGCCTTGGGCCAGCGCCTGTGGCAGCAAACCCGCGACGCTGCGGTGGAGCAGGGCATGGAAGTACGCGATTTCCACTCCCAGGCATTGGCCCTAGGCTCTGTGCCGATGTCGATCCTGCGTGAGGCAATTCTGGACTAAAACCCCAGGTCGCTTCTTAGACTCTTGGATTTATCCACACCTGACTCTTGGATTTATCCACTAGTGACTCTGTGATTTATCCACTTGTCGGGCTAACATGCGTGGTATGTACCTGCCCCGAATCGTTGATGCAGAAGTCGAGAGAGGGCTCCGTGTTTCGGGAGCCCTCTTCCTCAAAGGCCCCCGTGCAAGTGGGAAAACATCAACAGCACGCCAATTCGCAAAGTCCGTCATTCAACTTGACCGTGACTCCCCAGAAGCAAACCTTGCGCGCATGCAACCGGCTTTGGGGCTTCAAGGGGCGCGGCCGCGGCTTATTGATGAGTGGCAGGTTGTCCCTGCTATCTGGAATGAAGTGCGCCATGCAGTTGATGACTCACCGGAGAAAGGACAGTTTCTCCTTACAGGCTCCTCCACGCCCAATGACGATGCCACCAGGCATTCGGGCGCAGGCCGTATTCGTTCTATTCAATTGCGCACGTTGAGTTTGGCAGAGCGAGAACTTGCTGCTGAGCGGGTATCACTGGGCGCCATCATTGCTGGCAATCAAGAGCCTACAGCCGGGACGGACGCCACCGTGGCGGATTATGCCCGATGGATCGTTGCTGGTGGTTTTCCGGAGTTCTTTGACCTTGATCCGCTCGACGCGCAGGAAGGGATGGAATCCTACCTCACGGAGATGAGCGAGCACGATTATCCGGAGCTTGGCGGACCGCGCCGCGATCCGCGCCGTTTCCAGTCTTTCCTTCATGCCTATGCCGGACTAGTTGCCCAGCCGGCCACCGCTGCAGCGATTCGTAAACGCATAGGAGAACTCAGCAGCGCTACCTCGACACCAGCCGCAGAAACTGTGAACGGCATTCACGATTTTGCTACGCGCCTCTTCCTTATTGAGGATCAACCAGCTTGGTCACCGCGTACGAGGTCGAAGACTTCCATGGTCCAAATGCCTAAACGCCAGCTTGCCGATCCCGGTTTGGCTGCTGCTTTGTTGGGAACGGGCCCAGATAAACTGCTCGGAGATTTAGAGACATTAGGCATCCTCTTCGAGGCGCAACTTGTGCACGATCTGCGCGTCTATGCGCAGGCACTGCGTGCGCGCGGAGTATTCCACCTGAGGGATATGAAGGGGCGCGAAGAAATTGATGCAGTAGTGGAGCTTCGAGATGGTTCGTGGGTGGGATTTGAGGCGAAACTTTCGCACAACGAGGTCGATGCAGCGGCAGCACACCTTAAGCACGTAGCCGCTAAGCTTTCTTCGCCTCCAGCAGCGCTGATAGTTGTGATTCCCAGCGGTCCAGCTTTCCAACGTCCGGATGGGGTCTGGGTGGTACCACTAGCGGCGCTTGCGGAATAGCCCCAGAATCTGCGGCAGGTAGCCGGCGATGACGAGCACGATGATGAGCCGGATAATCTGTACGGCCACCACGGCGGGACCCGCCCCTCCTTCTGCGGACAGCGCGAGAACCGTCTCCAGCGCGCCGGGCGAGGTGGCGAGGTAAGCCTCAAAGTAGGTGATGTTTAGCCACGCGGTCAACGGCAGGGCGGTCAGCGCGCACACGCCGATCACGACAATGATGAAGAGGATCGTCGCCGGTAGCTGCTTGGCGAAGGCCCGCAGTGCCGGTACCGACAGCCCGCCACCACAGACCCAGCCGATGGACATGAATGCCATGATCTTGAACACGTAGAGCGGCTCCAAGGTGTGGCCGGCTGGGATAATCTGCGCGACCAGCACCGTCAAGATGAGCGGACCTAGCACCGCAGCCGCAGGCAAACGCACGAGCTTGCCTAGCTTCTCACCAACCACGGCGATAGCGAGGGTCAGCAGCACAATCCACCACGTGACCTCGCCGTCAACGCTCATGTCGACGCCTTCGCCCGCAGGAGCATCTAACAAAGAAACCACCAAAGGGAGCGATACCGACACCGCCAGAAGGCGCAGATATTGCGTCAGCGCCACGTAGCGGTAGTCCGCACCCAGCTCGCTAGCCAGCGCGGGCATGAGCGAGGCTCCGCCGGGCAGCATGGATAAAATGCCCGTCTCCCAGGAAATATCCTTCGGCTGTGAGCGGTGTAGCAGAACACCGCCAGCGACACCGATAAGCACGGTGATGAGGGACATCGTCACCGCAGCCGGCACAAAGCCAATGAGCGTGGAGGCAGGCACAAGGGTCAGCGGTATCCCCGCCATCATTCCGATGAAACCGCGAGCGACAGCATAGAAGCGATCGTTGACGGAAAGCTCCTTGCCCGTCGTCAGTGCCATGGCGCCGGAGACCACGATGGCGCCCAGAATCCAGGCGGCGGGCACGTGCAGGTAGCTGAATACTGCCCCGAGAGCAACAGATCCCGGGGCAACGATGGCCCACCTTGCACGCACAGACATGCAATCGAGTTTAATGATGGTCATGGGCTTTGGATTGAGTGGTTGGGCGATTCTCACTATTGGAGCTGCCGTGGCCGGATGGATCGACGCCGTTATTGGTGGCGGCGGCCTCGTCCTTATTCCGCTCATCATGGCGGTGGCACCGCAGCTTGCTCCCGCCGCCGCCCTAGCCACAAACAAGGTGGCGGCGGTATCTGGCACAGCGTCCGCGGCCATTACGCTCGTCAGGAAAGTCCGCCCGCCGAAGGGCGAGCTCATCCGTATGGGTCTTATCGCCCTTGTATGCTCCAGCCTCGGCGCCACGGCGGTCGCGCTCATCGACAAAGACATCATGCGCCCAGTCATCATTGTGCTCATGGTGGCGGTGGGTACCTTCGTGGCTTTCCGTCCAAGCTTCGGCAGTGGCGAAGGAGACGGTATCCGCGGCGGCTGGCGCACGTGGGCGGGGTTAGCCGCCGTGGCGGCCATTGCCTTCTACGATGGCGTCTTTGGCCCCGGCACCGGCATGTTCCTCATCATGGCATTTACAGCCATCTTCTCCCAGAACTTCCTTACTTCCGCCGCGATGTCCAAGGTGGTCAACACGTGCACCAACGTTGGCGCGCTCATCGCCTTCATTCTGGGCGGGCACGTGGTATGGGGCCTAGCACTTGTTCTCGCAGCGGCAAATATCATTGGTGCGCAGCTGGGCGCGCGAACAGTGCTCGGCGGCGGTGCGAAGCTCATCCGTTATGCGCTGCTCACTCTCGTCGTGGTGATGAGCGTGTACCTGGCCTGGCAGCAGTGGGGTTAAATCCTGTTCTTCGTCTTTGCGGTGGCCACCGCATTCCACGGGTCCTCGGGCCACGGGTGTTTGGGGTAGCGCCCGCGCATGTCGGCGCGCACCCCGGCATAGGGCCCGGACCAGAAGCTGGCCAAGTCATCGGTCACAGCAAGCGGCCGCCCGGCGGGAGACAGTAGATGGAATTGCACGCGGTGGCCGCAGTATTCGGGGGACTCCTCCAAACCAAAACACTCCTGCAACTTGATGGAGACCACTGGGCGCTCGCCGGACCAATCAATCTTTGCATCACGCCCGGACGGCACCGGCAAACGTTCCGGCGCGAGCTCGTCCAAGCGGCTGGCTTCGGGCCACGGCAGCAATCGTTGCAGCGCCGGATACATGTCTGGGCGCCCGCCAATCGCCAACTCATGCAGCTCCGGATCCAGCCACTCAAGGTTGGCATTGTCGATATCTGGCCAGGGCTCTCCGTAGGCCCGATACAGATGCCGCAGACGTTCCCGCAGGTTCTGGGCCTTCTCGCTGAAGTGGAACAAGCTTAAGCCCTGTCCGGACTTACGCAGTGCCTCCACCGCCTCATCGCCAGAGACCTTCACGGGCGTCTCCGACAACACGATGGCACCTGCCGCACGCACGCGCACGCCGCGGACCTTGGAGCCGTCGAGAAATGCTCGCGTCTCTTCGGTCACGCCGATAATGCTGAGCGCATCCTTTTCCGCGATGGGCACTGCTTCACGAATGATGGCGTTACCGGATTGCGCCAACGAGACCTCAGCCACCGCCAACCAGTCAGCTCCCTGTTCACCGTTGAGTAGCCGCGCGCGGGTACCGCTCGCTAACAAGTACTCCTTGTCACCCACGCGCTTAGCCACGAACTCCGGGAAGGCAGTAGCGACCACCACGCCTGGGTCCACCGGCCCCTTGTCGGGCACCAGGCGGGCCAGCCGCTTCGGGTCCGAATCATCCAGGCGGGCAATCGTGCGTGCTGCCCCCGCACCGTACTTCAACAGTGCCGCGCCCCATCGCGGGTGCACCGGCAGCAACGCCAATTCCTCGCCAGCGTTAAGCAATTCCAGGGTGCGGTGGGCGTCGGCAAGCGCGGCCTTCGGTGGTTGATCAAGCAAGGGGAAGTCCGGTCCCGCGCCCCAACAGTCCATGAACAGCGCCGCCTGCGTGAGGTCCGCGGAAAGGATTTCTGGAATCACGTGCGGAGAAAAGTGCTGGTAATCCTCCTGCGAATAGCAACGGACGACGGTACCCGGCGCCTCACGCCCGGCACGTCCGGAGCGTTGGTCGGCGCTGCTTTTCGACGTCGACACCGTCACCAACCCACTCATCCCGCGCTGCGCATCCCGCTTGGGAACGCGGGACAACCCAGCATCGACGACGGTGCGCACGCCCGGCACGGTCAGCGAGGACTCGGCGATGGAGGTGGCCACGACGATGCGCTGCTCTCGCGTATACAACGCCGCGTCCTGCTCCTGCGTGGTTTGGCGGCCGTGGAGCGGAAAAACGTTGTGGCCGCTCAAGGCATCACACACCAGGTTGACCTCGCGCACACCCGGCACAAAGACCAGAGTGGACCCGTGCTGCCGCGCGGCAACCTTGGCCACGCCTTTCCAAAACTCCCGATCGCCCGCGGCACGTCCCGGAATCGGTTCATAGGAAATATCGAGCGGGTACGTTACGGCCTCGGTGGAATGAATCGGCGCCCCTCCCATGAGCTGGGAGAAGCGGGAGGCGTCGACAGTCGCGGACATAGCAATGACCCGAAAATCATCGCGGAGCTGAGCCAACTCCAAGCACATGCCCAGCACCAGATCGGTATCGAGCTGGCGTTCATGCACCTCGTCGATGGCTACGGCATCAACACCAGTGAGTTCCGGATCCCGCAACAGTCGGCGCAACAGCACGCCGGGGGTAACAAACTCGACGTCCTGACCTTTGCGGGAATCACCGCGCACCGCATAACCGATGCGCTGGCCTGACAATTCTTGAAGGCGGTTTGCCGCCGCACGCACAGCTACTCGGCGCGGCGCGGTGACGAGAACCTTGCCCTCCACTTGGTTAGCCAGTGCCGGCGGAACGAGCGTGGTCTTACCCGTGCCGGGCGGGGCCTGGACGACGACGTGGCCTTCGGAAGGAAGCGAATCAATAGTCTCTAGGACGGGGAGTCCTTTGCCGATCGCCTTGAGATCAAACATCGAGATCCTGGCGCTCCCACCTATCTTCGTTGTCCTCCAGCTTGCGCACCACACGTCCCGGTGAGCCCAAGACCAGCGAGTTATCCGGGATATCCTTAGTCACCAGCGTGCCCGCTCCCACGACGCAGTTCTTGCCGATTGTCACGCCCGGCAACACAGTGACATTGGCACCAAACCACGTGTTATCGCCGACGCTGATAGGCTTCGCAATCTCCCAACCTTCTGCCCGCATCTCATGATCGTTGACAGGATGCCCCACGGTAATAAGCGAGCAGTTCGGACCGATCATGACGTGATTTCCGAGGGTTACAGGCGCCTGCGCCAGGATCGTCGCACCAAAGTTGATGAAGACGCCCTTTCCGATGGTCACATTGCAGCCACACTCCAAGTTGAGCGGGACGTGCAGCCCGGGAACCTCGGACTCGGGCGAAAGCAGCTCTCGCAAGATCTCCTTCGCGCGCTCTGGGTTGGTGTTGTGCAGCTCATTGAGCTCCTTGACCAGCAGGAAGCCGCGTCGATGTTCGGCGCTGACCTCCTCGTTGACACCGGGCATGAACCACTGCCCGCTGGTCATGCGCTCAAAGGATCCTTCGTCTGGGTGATGCATGTCAGCCATCCTATTCCCTCGTCTTAGTCTCGAGTCAGAACATCGAGAGCGGCACGGTGAAGGAAAACCTTGGAGCGGCCTTGTTGGATTTCTTCGAGGATTCCTAAATCTACGAGATGTGCCAGCCACGCGCTGGCAGTTTGGCGTTTGACGAAGCCCATCTCTACCACGTCAGTAATGCGTACATAGGGCTTGATAAGAATGAGCTCGGCCATCTCGAGGGGATGGTTAATCACGCCCGCAGAACGTATTCGTTGCGCAGTGTTTTCCTGGATAGCCCGAAGCTGGGTAATCATTGAGGAGGCGTCGGCAGCCGCTGCGTGAACGCCGCGGATCATAAAGAGAAGCCAGTCTTGCCATGCTCCCTTGGCTGTAACAGCGTTGAGATAGCGATAGTAGTCTGCTTTGTTGTCGACGATATACCCGGACAGGTATAAAACCGGCAGCTCAAGAAGATCTTCTTGAATGAGGTAGAGGACGTTAAGGATTCGTCCAGTGCGCCCATTGCCATCGTAGAAAGGATGGATTGCTTCAAATTGATAGTGAAGCAGTGCCATTTTTACGAGGGAATCAACGTCGTGGCTGCAATATATATAGTCCTCCCACGCTGCGAGATGGCCCTCGATAATCTCCTTTCCTTCAGGTGGGGTGTAGAGCCGCTCCTTCGTTACAGGGTTACCGATAAATGTGCCCGGAAGTGAACGCACCTCGGCCTGAGTATCTAGAAGGGTGCTGCATACGATTTTTGCCGTCTTCTCGGATAGAGGTCGCTGCGATAGCGAGGAAAGTCCAGCGTGGAGCGCGGCGTTATAGCGAAGAGCCTCCTTGGTGGCAGGAGTCGGCTCAGCATCGACGTGCCACGCCGCACGGAAGAGCTCGTCATTAGTGGTGACGATGTTCTCAATCTCGGAGGAAGCACGAGCCTCACGCAGTGGAATCGTTGAGGTGATGATCTCCGGGTTGGGAATGAGCTGGCAGGCCGTACGCAGTTCAGCCAGTTTTTCCTTAGCATCGATGATGGCCTTAAGCACGGGAACGGTTTCCACCACTTCTGCTGGTGGGAGGGGCGGAAGCCCATTGTAGGGGGTGTCCGGGCTATAGGTTGGCATGGTAAAAGAATAGACATGTTGAGCGGATATGTCGATTTTTTCTAGAATTTTCGACATATCTGGGTGACTTGTCGATTGCGTCGACATATCGGCGTACCCTCAGACGTTGACGCGTTAACAAATCATGAAAGGCATTTTTATGGCGAAAATCGGCATCATCCTCGGCTCTACCCGCGACGACCGCGCCGGGCTGGCCATCGCCCAGTGGGTCACCGATCTCGCTCAGGGCCGCGACGTGGACTACGAGCTCATTGACCTCAAGGCTTTCGATGTCCCGATCCTCTCCACCTCCGTCATTCCTATGGCGGCAAACAAAAACTACGAGGATCCGAATGTGCAGGCCTGGTCCGATGCTATCGATTCCTGCGATGCCTTTATCTTCGTCACCCCGGAGTACAACCACTCCGTGCCGGGCGCGTTCAAGAACGCCGTCGATTCCCTCGGTGCCGAGTGGGTAGGCAAGCCGATTGCTTACGTGGGCTACAGCTTCAGCGGCGGCATCCGCGCGGTAGAGGCGTGGCGCCTTATCATGGCGAACTTCTCCATGCCGCAGCTGCGCACTCAGTTGGATATCTCGCTAAATACCGACATGAAGGATGGCACCTTCACCCCGGCTGATTTCAAGAGCGGAATCGTCGAAAACATCTGCGCCGAGCTGGAAGAAGCCCTATCCTAGGGCGCATGGAAAAAGTGGCAGTCGTTACAGGAGCGTCTTCGGGGATTGGGGAGGCGTCGGCAAGAGCGTTGGCGGCTGACGGCTGGCGTGTCGTCGTCGGCGCGCGGCGCGTCGAGCGCCTTGAGGCCCTCGCGAACGACATCGGCGGCGAGGCATATGCCCTCGACGTAACCTCGGACGAGTCCGTGGCCGAGTTCGTTTCCCACCTCGACCGCATTGACCTCTTGGTCAACAACGCCGGTGGCGCTAAGGGCCTGGAGCCCCTCGTGGACACCACCATCGAGGATTGGCAGTGGATGTATGACGTCAACGTCCTTGGCACCGTTCGGATGATCCAGGCTCTCATGCCGAAGCTGCGGGGCGGGCTCATTATCAACATGGGCTCCGTGGCCGGGTGGAACGTCTACGAGGGCGGTTCCGGTTACAACGCCGCCAAGCATGGCGTCCGCGTGATTTCTCGTGCACTGCGTATTGAGGAACACGGCGTTCGCGTTACCGAACTTGACCCGGGCCGTGTAGCCACGGAGGAGTTTTCCCTCAATCGTTTTCGGGGTGACGCCAAACGTGCCGCACAAGTTTATGACGGCGAGCTCAACCTCACCGCAGAAGACATCGCTGAGGCAGTGCGTTGGGTGGCGTCCCTGCCGGAGCACGTCAACATTGACACCATGACTATTAAGCCGCGCACGCAAAGCTAATTTACCTGTTTCGCTGCAGGTGAGACGCCTCTTATAGTGGCATGTGTTAGTGAAAACGCATGTGAGTATGGGGGTGTTAGGTGGCTTTCAGCGCCATAGTGGCCTTGATGGGTGTGTGGTTCGCGGCGATGGCTTCGCCGGGGCCAGATGTGGTTCAGATTATTCGTTTGGGTGCGCGTTCCACGCGTGCAGCGGTGTGGGCCGCAATAGGTAGCACGACTGGCTTGATGATATGGACCGTTGCTTCGCTGGCGGGGCTTACCGCGCTGATTTCGGCCCATCCTGAAATCCTTGTGGCGCTGCAGATTGCCGGCGGTAGCTATCTGCTATGGATGGCATTTTCTGCAATAAGCAGCGGCATTAAAGAGCGTCGTGCTCCAGCAACCATGAATCCTCAACCGCGCGGGTTCACCCCGGACGGCATCATCAGACTCGGCACGGCGTACCGCATGGGCTTGGTCAGCGATCTTTCTAATCCCAAGGTGCTCATCTTCTTCGGCGCTATCTTCGCCAACTTCATCGATCCGGGCATGGGCTTGAGCGCGAATGCCACGGTTGGCTCTGTGTTGGTTATTGAAAGCCTCATTATTTTCGTCGGCGTAGCGTTGAGCACCCGTGCAGTGGCGAAGTGGATGGCAAAGAACTCCGCTGGGGTAGATATCTTCAGCGGAGTTGTGTTTGCCCTGCTTGGCGTTATCATTCTGGCAGAGGGAATTCTTGCGCTTTGAGCTGGGTATGCTGGTCAACATGCTAGAAGTCTCAATTAAGGGAGAATCCATTAAGCTCGGCCAGTTCCTCAAACTGGCCTCCTTGGTCGCCACCGGGGGAGAGGCCAAAGAACTCATCGAGCAGGGGCAGGTCACCGTCAATGGGGAAGTGACTAAGCAGCGCGGAGCAACGCTGGCGCTTGGCGACGTCATCTGCGTCTCCGACACTTGCGCCCGCGTCGTCGAAGACGACGACGATTATTTTGATGAGGCCACCGCCGATGATGACTTCGACCCGGAGAAGTGGAGGAACCTTTAATGCCCGCTTTTGAAGCTGAAGTAGGAATGCCCTACTGGATTACTCTGGCCAGTTCTGATGTGAAAGCCTCCGAGAAGTTTTACTCGGCCGTGCTGGGCTGGGAATTCGAAGATGGCATCGCCCGCCTTCAAGGTCTGCCGATCGCAGAAATTGTTCCGGGTCAAGACACCTGGGCTACCTATTTCCTCTCCCGCGACTTGGAAGCCGATTGCGCCCGAGTAGAACAACTCGGCGGAAAAATCCTCGCTTTAGGTGCCCCGCTGGCGCTCGTACTCGACAAGTCCGGTGCCATGTTTGGCTTGACGCAGCCGGAGCTCGACCGCTTCGTCGCCGGCGGTGAGCCTGGCACCCCGGTGTGGCACGAGCTGACGGTCTCGGAGGATTTTCACTCAGCGCTGGACTTTTATGGTGAGCTCTTCGATTGGGAAATCCGTGGTGATGAGCATTATGCGGTTGCGGAGGAAGAAGGCGCTGCCTTCGCTGGGTTCTGGCATGCGGAAGGTTTGCCGAGTTTCTGGCAAACATACTTGGGTGTGCGGGACATCGAGCAAGCAGCGAAGGCTGTTGTGGAGAATGGCGGGCAGGTTATCCGCGAGCCCCACGATTCACCATTCGGCCGATTGTGCCTGATTGAGGATTCCACGGGTGCGACGCTTACCTTGTGCGAGGTCGAGGATGCCCCTGAAGAACCCGTCGAGCTCTAGGGTCACGGAAGTTGTGCTCCGCATTCCGCCTGGCAACGTCTCCACCTACGGAGAGATCGCCAAAGTCGTAGGGGTCGGGGCGCGCTATGTGGGCTGGGTGATGGCGAAAAGCGAAGATCTGCCCTGGTGGCGTGTGGTCAACAGTACCGGCCGCGCGCACACCTCCGCTGCCCAAGCCCATTGGGATGCCGAAGGCATTCCACACCGCGGCGACAGTGTGGTGCTCGCTGAATGTGGGCTGGATGCGGCGGACCTCAATTACCTCCTCTAAGCCGAGCGCCAATGTGGTTCGTTGTTTTAAGCGACGAACCTAGTTATCTAGAAGGGGATTTCTTCATCTCCCTTGCCATAAGCGGTCTTCTTATTTGTGTTTGTTTGCTGTTCTTGGTCTAGCTCGGCTTTCAGCTCCTGAGCTTCCCGGTGCTTCCTAGCGCGGTAACCTTCAATATCTTGCGCAACGCTTCGCGCCCAGCGTTTGTTCTTTGGTGCTAGTGGCCCGGAAGGTTCCGTGATTGCCCAGGTTCCATCCTCAAAGAGCCAGACCACATCCCCGGTATCGGGGTCCAAAAAATAGAACGCCCGCCCATCGGTCTTCATGTTGTGGTGATGCTGGCACAACGCCACCATGTTGTCCGGATGCGTTGGCCCACCATCGGCGTAGTTAATGCGGTGGTCTAACTGACACAGCCACGCCGGCATTCCGCAGCCAGCTGCACGGCAGGTGCCATCGCGCCCTTCAACATATTTGCGAACCAACGTGGCTGGTCCGTAGCCATTAGTGGCTTCCGGCTTGGTACTCAAGTCCCTTTTCGTTACAGCTTGTGCTGGGATATTCTCCACCTGCCAGCCGTGCCCTTCAACATATACTGGCGCGTCTTCGACATCACTCGCTTGATAAGTATGGAGCACTACTCGGGCAGCTTCTGGTTCTACTTTCCCAGTCGTTAGAAGGATTAGTGCTTCTGCCATTGAGACCTCATGCTTTTCAGCAGCTGCCTTAATGGCCTCATGGATGATGATTCCAACGCTGCTATCCACCTCTAGTTCTATGGTGGCGCGTTGGTCGCGGGTGAGAATGGAATATCGATTCTTTGTGCGTTTATCCTCCACTGCGATGGAGTCGTCATGGACCTTGACAAGGTCACGCATGCGGCGACGAATCTGCGACGTGGTGGGAAATACCTGATTTGGCTTCGTAGGTGTAAGCCACCGGGCCAACGCAGCATCAATGGCGGCCACTACCTCAGTGGAAGGTTGGCCGAGTTTAGCCATGACCTGGTCGATGGCAATCAAGGCAGGTAAATCAAGCAAAAAATCTGCATCTTGCAGGGCTTTGAGCTGGGGTAGCTCTTTCAGTCGGTACATCCCCATGATTATGCGAGCAACCGTCCCGGCCGTTTTGCCGGTCTTTAGCCCAAGGCGCATGCACGCTGTATCTGAGTCCTCGTCCAAGGCGGGAAGGATGCTAGACCAAAACTCGTAGTCTGCTTGGCGTATGGCTTTACCTTTCATGCAGACCGGGTCGTTCGGATTGGAATGAGAAAAATAGGAAACAACGGCTTCTGTAGCGGAAGACAATTCAATCCCCTCTTTTGTTAGAGATATTGAGAAGGACCGAACCCCCGCTGTCCGAATCCCTTTTCGAAAAATGAGTTTATTCTGTGCCGTTTGGAAAGTCTATATCCTGGCGGAAAGTTGTGATTAGAGAGGAGAATGTGCCTACTGATGTTGTTTTTATCCAGCGTGCCGCCGCTTTGAGCTTCGTTGGGAGGGGCTTGTTGGGTAAGAAGCTAATAAAATGAATGTTCGAACCCTAGTGTGGGGAAGAGGGTGCGCTGAATCCCTTGGGCAGCGTTGTTCCAATCAAGCCTGTTGAAGCTGTGGCTTGAGTTAATCTATACAAGTGCTTAAACTCCGCTCCCTTATTGCTGGTCTTGCGCTAGCGACCGTCGCTGCGCCATCCGCCCAGGCCCTGACGTTTGATCCTGGGAAGGTTCCGCCACGCACTCAAATGACCGTGCGCTATGCCGACGGAAACTCGGTTTCCACTGGAAATGGCCACGAGTCTCGTCCTGCGCTATCCCTCGCGAAGCTGTACCTAGGAATGTGGGTCCTGAAATATGGCGCGCCGGAGGATAAAGCGCGGGTGGAAAACATGGTTCGCTTCTCTGAGGATGGCACCGCCAGCGACTTGGAGCGGAAGTACCCGCAGGCCATACCTTCCATCATCGGGGAATACCGCTTGGGGGAGGCCCATCACAACGGTTACTGGGGCAATACCACGACGTCGACGGAGGATCTCGCTCGCTTTATTGGGGTGATATCTGGTGACCCAGTTGCTGCACCGCTCATGAAAGGTATGGCGACGGCAGCGCCTACGGCATCCGACGGATATCGTCAGGACTTCGGCACCGCGCGGATTCCGGGCATTATCGGAACGAAATTTGGGTGGTCGGATGACCGGCAGGTGCATGCGAGCGCTTCTTTCGGTCCTGGATATAGTGTGGCGGCAAATACCTATGGATCTCCCGCGGATCTCACCGCAGATGTGCTCGGCGCGGTGGAGGTACAGCCGCAAGCGCCGAGCTTGCCGACGCCCCCTCAGGACCTGCGCGATAGGGCGTGTGCGGAGCTGAAGCGCGCTGTGCCTAGTTCATCGCACGTGTGCTGATTGGCCACGGGTTTAGCTAAGTTTTACCTTTGTGGAAACTGAGAAATTAATATATTCTCGGCTACCAAATAAGCGGTTACTAACCCGAAAGGTATTTCCCTATGCGTAAGGCCCTGTCCATCGCGGCCATTGCTGTTGTTGCTTTGACCGTTGCCCCGTCGGCTTCGGCGAAGAGCGACCAAACTCGTTCGCTCATTTCCCCTGCTACATGCACCTCCATCACCAAGTTGGCAAACGAAGGAAAGCCGGTTCCGGATCCGTCGATTCTGCACGATGCTGATTCCGTTCCTTCCTACTTCAAGAGCGGCGTGCTCAAGTACAAGGTGGCGGATAACTTCCCCTACCGCGAGCAGCTCGATGCCGCGGTAGCTGAGTGGAACGATGCTCTCGACGGCAAGGCTTCTCTGAAGGAAGTAGCGCCGTCCGAGGCCGATGATGACACCATCGCCATCATCTATAAGCCGGAGCCGAATGGTTACGTCCAGGGTACGGCCTACCCGGACCACGGGATGCTCTTCATCAAGGCGGCCACCGCTCAGTACCCAGAGGCGCTTCAGGGAACCATCGCTCACGAGCTCGGCCACATGATGGGAGCGGGCCACTCCTGCGCCCACGCCCTCATGGCCGGCGCAAACCAGAACCCCATTTCCTATCACGTAACTCCGCTTGACGCCGTGGCTGTCCTGCAGGGGCAGTTTGACTAATTCAGCGTAGGCTGGCTGAGCCGGGCGAGTGCGAGTAGGTATCGTCCGCCTTGGCTAGGCGGTGGGCGCGAAGCTCCAGGGTGATGACGATGGGGTAGAGGATGAGCGCGACCACGATGTACTGCGTGACCAGCTGCCATGTCTCATCCCACATGTAGTTCCACGCGAAGTGGAGACAGAAGGAAACAAAAAGCGCGCCTACGCCCACTCCGAGGCGCCACCACCAGGTTTTGTGGGCGGCGTAAATGGCCCAGCCGATGCCAAAGCCTGCGATGGCCGTCAGTGACATGTGTAGGCCTGGGCCCGCCACAAGGCGGAGCCCCCACATCTGCAGCATGCCAATCCAATCAGACGTCGGGTGCATGACGGCGCCGAGAGAGGCGTAGAGGACGTTCTCAAAGACCTCGAAACCCCAGCCCACAAGCGCGCCGACGATGAAACCATGCCAAGGGCGGTTGAGCTGGCGGAAACTGAGTAACACAAAAACCACGCCCAGCGCCTTGGCGAACTCCTCCGGATAAGCTCCGGACCATGACATCATGGATTCTTCCCATCCCACGCCCTTGGTGAGGGAGGTGAACGGAAGCGCGGAGAGGAGAGCCAAAGACACCGCGGTGCCGGCTCCCCACAGCACGCTGGCTGTGGCCCATCCCTTGGCAGGTCGCGCCCACATTGGGCTGAGATGCCACAGATACAGCCCCAGCGCCAAGAAAGCAAAGCCGATCAGCAGGCTTATTAGGCCCGGCAGCGGGGCAACGATAAAGGAACCCAGCAGATTGATCAGAGCTGCCGGTAGGCACACGCCAATGATGACCCACAGCGCCACGCGGAAGATCTTGCTCACTTGAAGGCCTCCATAAACTGATCGGCGATTTCTTCTGGGTTTCCGTCTGAAAAGACGAGCTCGTAGTTGAGATCGTCCTTGGCCACGCTAAAGGCAACGACCGGGATGTATGTATACGTTCGCAGTACGAGGATGCCGTCTTGGTTTTCTACTTCTTCTTTCGGCATCGACCCGAAGGTCGTGGCGCGCACAGCTCGGCGCAGGGCCAGCTCGTCATCGTCGACATCAGAGGTGAGGTAGGCCTCGACCAAGGTATCGCCGCAATCCCACGCCTGGTTGGCCACGGAATCGTAGTTCACGCTGCATTCGACGCCGTCGATAGGCTGACGCCACTCAGGATCGTCGAGGACAACAGGCTCGGTTTCAGGATCGTGGTCCGGCAGCGCCAAGCTGAGGACGGCGGGCGTGCCGAGCACGAGGAGGGTCACCCCAAGCACAGCGAAAAACGGCCCCGTCATCTTCGCTGGCGGGAAACGATAAGAAGTCATGCACACCACACTAATGGGTACATCTGACATAGAGTGAAGTGCATGAAGGATCTGTATCAGTTTGTTAATGGCCCCTGGATTGAGTCCCACGTTATTCCCGATGACCGCGGTGTTGACGGGACTTTTCACGCGCTTCGCGACGAAGCCGAGGAACTCGTCCACGACATCGTTAAGGAAGACGAAGGCCGTCCGGGGATCGTGTATTCCTCCCACATGGACGTTGAGGGAGTGAACGCTGCGGGAACGGCGCCTTTGGCCGAAGATTTGGACAAGCTGGTGGCGGCGGACCCGGAAGAGCTGGCGCACAACCTGGGCGTGCTGGAGCGCGAGGGCGTCGGCGCCCCGGTTACCTTCTGGGTAGAAAAGGACTCCGGCTCCGAGGAGGCGGTGGCCTACATTATCCAGTCCGGCCTGGGCCTTCCAGATGAGGCTTATTACCGCGAGGAAGCCCACGCGGAGACGCTTGAGGCCTACGAGAAGCACGTCGCAGCGATGCTTGGATTCCTGGATCCGGCTCGCCTCTTCGGGCTGGGCGCGGAAGCGGCCGCTACGCGCATCGTGAATCTGGAGAAGGAAATTGCTGCAGGGCATTGGGATGTGGTGGCCTCGCGCGATGCGGTGAAGACGTATAACCCGGTGGACGTCGCCAAGCTGCCCAGCATCACCCGCGCCATCCTGAACGGTGGGGGACTGCCGGAGCACCGCGCGGTGGCCATGATGCCGTCGTATTTTGAGCACCTGGAGGGCCTGTTTACCGCCGGCCGCATGGCGGATTGGCAGCTGTGGGCCACGTGGCACATTTTGTTGTCGCGCGCGCCGTACCTCACTGAGGAGATCGGTAAGAAGAATTTCGAGTTCTACGGAACCAAGCTTTCTGGCGCTACCGAGCAGCGTGACCGATGGAAGCGCGCCGTGGGCCTGGCAGAGAATATGGTGGGCCAGGAGATTGGCAAGGTTTTCGTGGACAAGCACTTCCCGCCGTCCTCGAAGTCCGAGATGGATGAGCTGGTGGAATACCTTACCTCCGCATACCGCGAGAGGATTTCGCAGCTGGAGTGGATGACCCCGGCCACTCGTGAGCGTGCGCTGGAGAAGCTCTCGCAGTTCAAGGCCAAGATCGGTTATCCGGACACCTGGCGTGACTACTCCGACTTGGAGTTTTCTCCGAAGGGTGCGGACCTGGTGCCCAATGTGCGCGCAGGCAGTGCGTGGAGCCACGATTATGAGCTGGCCAAGATTGGCAAGCCGGCCGACCGCGACGAGTGGTTCGCAACCCCGCAGACGGTTAATGCCTTCTACAACCCAGTAGTCAATGACATCACCTTCCCGGCGGCGATTCTGCGCCCGCCCTTCTACAACCCGGACGCGGACGCGGCGGAGAACTTCGGTGCCATCGGCGCGGTGATTGGCCACGAGATTGGCCACGGTTTTGATGATCAGGGCTCGCAGTACGACGGCCAGGGCAACCTCAACTCCTGGTGGACGGATGAGGACCGCGCGGCCTTCGAGAAGTTGACTGCGAAGCTGGTGGACCAGTTCCACGGCCAGGTGCCGAAGGTGCTGGAGGGCACCGATTCCGCGGGTGTCAACGGTAGCTTCACCCTGGGTGAGAACATCGGTGACCTCGGTGGACTGGGTATTGCTGTGGTGGCCTACAAGAATTACTGCGCCGACAAGGGCCTGGACATCAACGGCCAGGTAGCGCCGTTTGAGGCCGAGGGTGCTGAGCCGGAATTGGCAGAGCACGAGTACACCGGTCTGCAGCGCTTCTTCCTGGCGTGGGCGCGCGTGTGGCGCACTGCTATTCGTCCGGAGATGGCCACGCAGTACCTGGCCATTGACCCGCACTCGCCGGCGGAGTTCCGCTGCAACATCATCGCCGAGAACATCGACGAATTCTACGAGGCTTTTGATGTCGAGGGTGGTCTTGTCCCAGAGGAGCGCGTCACCATCTGGTAGTACCCTTGGGGGCCATGAGTGAGTGGAATATCGGCGGCCAGGATCGCCAGCTAAGTCCAGAACAACAGCTCGAGCAGCTCTCCTCCTACATGGAGGTGCACTACCCGCTGCCGGATTTCCGCCCGCCGTGGGCCGGTGGAGGTTCGCCGGAGGCGGACCGCTACTGCGCGCTGCTGCCGGACCGCATCGTGCAGGCCTCCATGATGGTGCTGGGATCCGCGGTGGATCACTCGCTGCCCGGCACCGTTTTTACGGAAGGCGTGAGCGTTGAAGACTCTGAGGTTGGAGCGATTTTTAGGCCGTCCGAGCCGAATGGCCGCTGGGCGGTGTCGCTGCACTCCGGCGGCTGGTGGCGCGGTGACGGCAAGGCGCTAGAAATGCAATGGCGGCCCGAAGTTGCTGCCGCAGCGCAGTTGTCGGGCACGACGATCATTGATGTCGATTATCCGTTGGCGCCGGAGCACACCGTGGCGGAGATGGTTCAGTCGGTTCAGGCGGCCGTCGATTATGCGCGCGACCATGGGGCCAACCGCGTGACGGTGTGGGGATATTCCTCCGGTGGGGCGCTCGCAGCGCTGGTGCCTGCCGACGCCCTCCTCCTCACCTTCCCCGACTTTGGCGCGCTGGCCAAGCTGCCGGAGGAGATCCGTGGTGACTACGTCCTCGACGAGGCGGCGCTGCCAGCGGCATATTCCGACATCTTGGTCCAGACCGCGGCGCAGGATGAGATTGCTGAGCGCGTGGAGATCCCCGGTGCACAGACCGCGGAGTACGTGTCCATGCACCGTATTTCGACCCCGGCCGTGGCGCGGCAGCGCATTAAAGATTCGGCCGAGTTCCTGTAGTTCTACTGTTCGCCCTCGGGGCGAATCTTCATTTCGGAGTTCTTCCACAGGCCGGAGCGCTGGATAATTTCTTGGTCGATATCCGCCTCGAGCGGGGCCTCGCCGCGGGAGTTGGTGCGCAGCTCATACTTTTCAATGGAGCCCCAGTCGCGCGCCCAATCGTTGTTGAGGTAGCTCGGGATCTCATAGGAGTAGTTCACTGCCTCCGCAGTTGCCAGCGCACCACCACCGGAGAAGGACTGGAAGTCCGTGAGGGAGGTTTGTGCGGCGGCGTCGGGAAGAATGCGGAACTGCGGGATCTCGGTCACGCCGGCGTAGTGGTCGAAGGTGCGCTGGCAGGGGAACTGCAGGGCCACGGACCAGTCGAGGAGTGCCGGGGTAGAGGAATCGAACTGGGAGTTGATGGTGGCAAGCTCCGGGACGCGCGGCGGGGTAAACGCCATCCAATCGTCTTCATCGGTGGAATCGTCTACCGCGACGAGGCGCACAACGTTGGCTTCGTCGGGGAGCTCGTCTAGAGCAATGCGGAGGTTGCGCCATTTGGGGGTCGCGCCGACGTCGGAAAGCTCGGCCTCACCCTTGTTGGTGACCTTGCCGTCCTTGAGCGTTCCGTACTCCAGGGTGAGCTCGGTGCCCTCCTGCTCCACTCCGTTGACGTCGTGGTGGTAAATCTTGCCGGCGGCAGCGACCGAGAGGACGGGGGTGTTTTCGCCAGGTTCCGGCAAGTTATACCACTGCGTGGTGATGGTGGCGGTCGAGCGCTGCGATTCATCGTAGGAGCCCATGACCGGGACCTTCCGGTAATCCAAGTTGAACGGCAGGTGCATCTCGGAGCCGTTGACACCCAGGGTTCCGCGCACGCCGCCGGCGGAGGAGTCGGTGACCTCGGTTGCCTTTTCCTCGGATTCGGTGAGATCCTTCTGTTCATTGGACGTCGCCGAGTCCTCACCGGTGGTGTTGGCAATTGCGCCTACCGACGCCGAGTTGAGGTTCTCCGGCTCAATATCTTCCTTGATCATATTGGGGCCGAAACCGAAGTTGTCCTCCTTCTTGTCAACGAGCGAGTCTTGGAATTCGCCCTCGACTGGCGTGAGGAAGGATTCGTTGGTGTTGGTCTCCATCATGGTGGAATCCGCCAGCGAGCAGGTATCGCCGCGCAGGGAAGCCAGGTTGCCCTTGCCCACGGAGTAGGAATCCGCCTGGGCCACGTAGCCCTTGGCAAAGGAGGCACACGAGAAGGCCACGATGATAATGCAGGCCGCCGCAATCGGTGCGGACATGACACCCGCCCAGCGCGAGACCTTGGCGGCATTGGCGGCCTCGAACTCCTCGAGGGTGCCGGCGGTTTCGGCCTTGTTCTTGCGATAGCTGTGAACCAGGGACTGGTAGAGGCCAATCGCCAGGACCACCATGGCGATGGCCAGCACCACGGTGTTGGCCTCGATGCCCTTGAACTGCACGGTGCGATCCCACCACGGGATGCCGAAGGAGGACACGTACCACCAGGCGTTCCAGCCGCCCAGGGAGATGGCCAGGAGGAAGATCACCGCGGCGATGGAGAAGGTCCGGGCACGCGGGGAGCGCATGGCAATCTGGGAAAGGACCACCGAGCCGAGCGCGGCGATGACACCGGCGACACCGGCGTAAATGCCGAAGTGGTGCGTCCACTTCGTCGGCGTGAACATGAGGAAGAAGGCCGAGAGCGCCATGATGGCCAGCAGGCGCTTGGTGGGATCTGCCTCCGCACCGACGACGCGGTGGTCCTTGATGAAGGCATAGATGATGAGCGCCAAGCAGAAGAGCATGGTGAACATTGCAAAGCGGCGCGTCAGGGAGCCGTCCACGGAGGGCTCGAAGAGCGTGGAGTAGCGCACGAACTCCGAGTACCACGGCAGGGACGGGCCGACCGCGGAACGCACGCGAGTGGATTCGAGGACCGACGCTAGCGTTTGGTCCCCGAAGGCAGCGACCATGACAGCGGTGCCGCAGGCAAGGAACGGGGCGATGAGAGCTGTCCAGCCGATCTGGGGAGCGCGCTTGCCCATGATGCGGAACAGGGCGGGCAGGCAGACCAGGAAGATGCCCACCGCGGTGAGGCCGGTGGGGCCAGCGGCCAGGGTGATGGTGGCGATGATGGTGCCCACCGCCGCCGGAAGGAGGCGCTGGGTGGAGATGGCGCGCTCGAAAGAGGCCCACGTCAGCATGACGCCGAGGGCCACGATGGGCTCGGGGCGGATGCCGTTGTTATAGGGCAGCCAGAAAGCCAGGAACATGAACGCGGCGGTCCAGTGCGCCAGGCGGCGCTCGTTGACGCGAGCGCCGAAGCGCGGAAGCATCTCGCGCGACAAGATAAACCAGATGATGAGCGCTGAGATAAGCGCAGGCAGGCGCACGATGATAGACGCGCTGGAGAATTGCGCCAGCCATGCCACGAGGTCGTAGTACGGCGCGCCGAACGGGGCCTCGGGGACGCCGTACCAGCGGTAGTAGTTCGCCATATAGGTCGCGTGATCGGAAACGCGTCCCATGGTGAGGATGAAGCCATCGTCGGAGGTATTAGCACCGAAGATGTACCACCAGCCGAGAACAGCCGCCACGACGCCATCGAGCGGGCGGATCTGCTTCCAGGTTTCGGGCATGAAGCCGAGGCGTTTGCCATCGAGGCGGTCGATTCGCCACAGGCAGACCAGGCTGATGACCACCATGGCCAGGCCCAGCCACATGGCGATGAGCTTGAGCGGTGTCGGGGAGGAGGTGAAGCGGGAGTTGATCTCCACGTGGATGCGGAGGTCGTCGCCAAGCTCGGCGAGGTTCTCCGGAGTGTCGTCGATTTCGGTGTAGACGCCGGTGACCTGAGGGCGGAGATCCTCCTCGGAGGTCTCTTTGTGCTTGCCCAAGGAGACGGTGGTGCCGTCACCGGTGGATTGGATGCGGAGCGTGGAGTCCTCAGGCAGCTTCGCCACCTGCTCGGCCGTGAGAGAGAAAATGACCTCATCGAGGCTGGTCACCGAGAGACCATCCTCGCCGGCGCGGACAAACATGCCGCGGTTGGAGGCCTTCTTGGACTCTGGGGGCACGGTGCCGTAAAGCAGGTCCTGGCCATCGCGCAGCTTATCGACGGCCTTCAGAGGGATCTCTGCATCGATCTCCTCCGGCGCCACCGAGATGAGCGGGGCGTTGATGGACTGCAGGGACTCCTGCTGGGGCCAATCGAAGGAAGATTGGGTTTGGTTCACCGGCAGCAGCGGCGTGGCCACAAAGCACAGGAAACCGATGAATCCAGCGATGATGGCGGTGAGCCGCAGAGACTGCGGTGCTCGCAGTGAAGAGGTATTCCGATCTGACACGGCGATCAGTCTACGTCACCGCCATGGCTTATTAAGATCTGGCCGCGACGACGAAGGGGCCAATTTGTTTAGTGGTCCAGCCTTCTTCAAAGACCTCCGGGTTGAAGAACACCGCGCGGTAGCGCACGTTGGGCTGATTGGGGTAAATGTCTTCTGCCAAGTGCGTCTTGTAGCCATCCCCGGGTTCTTCGATATCACCGCGGAAGATGAGCACGTCTGGGCCGCGCCACGGTGAAGACTCGAGGGAATGCGAGAATTCCTTCGGAGTCTGGTCCCAGGAATTGGAAGCCCACTCTTCAATCTGCAGGTTACGGGTGCTGAACTCTCCCAACGGGTTGGCATAGTTGCTGGTGAAGGCGTTAAACCCGTAGTAGGGGTTATAGGCCATGAAGAGCTTTTCGTCCGTGAGGACGACGGTGTCGTCGGCCGCGTAGCCCTGGGCGTCGATGAACTCACGGATCTTTCCGTAATTAGCGGAAGAATCGCTGGTGTAGCGGTCCGCGCGCTCCCCGTAGCCGTCGGTATCGGTATAAGCGTGATCCAAGGCGGTCACGTTCGTCGCGGGGATCTGCTGCGCATAGTAAATACCGCCCAGCCCCATGATGATGGCAAAGACCAGGGTCACGCGCTTGCTGGTGGTCTCAGTAATGCCCGCCGGGTAGAGGGTGGGCAGGCCCATGAGGCGGACGTCGGCCAGCGCGAGAATGCCCGCCGTGGCGAAGAGCACCGCGACCATCAGCTCCAGGCGGAAGCCCAGCAGCGTGCTGCCGGCAAGAGTCATGACCATGGAAGCTAAAGTCCACAGGTAGGTACCGACGAGCGCGGTGCCCATAGCTCGGATTTCGGGCTCATCGACGCGCAAGATGAGGTAGATCAGGCCAATAAGGCTGAGGGCGCCGATGACGGACAAAGAGAGGAAGGGCGCCGGGATTTGGGTGCCCTCCTCCGGCAGGTAGTGCTGCGCGGTGGATTCTAGCGGGGCGGTGGCGTGCAGGACGGCGTGCAGATACGGTGCCCAAGCAATCGCGGCGATGGCGAGGGATCCGGCCGCGATGGCGGCGAGGCGCACGAGGGGAGTCCACGTACGGTCGCCCACGCACGTGACGAGTGCAATGAGGCTGACGATGGTAAGCGCCACGGCTCCCGTGTACAGCGTGTAGAAGCAGGCGGAGATTCCGAGGTAGATGGCGATTGCGGCGGCGGAGAACCACGAGGAGCCGTAGAAGGCGTGTGAACACAGGACAGCTACCGCTGGTACGCCCATTGCGATGACCGCGGAATACGGTTCTTCAGCGCCGATGGTCAGGGTCACCGCTGTGGTGGTCAAGGCAATGGCGGTGGCCACAGGTAGGGAACCGGCAAGCCGCTGCCACAGCGGAACCAGGATGCACCCGGCCACAGCCAGGGAGATGAGGCTCCAGGGTTGGTAGACCTCCCAGCCGGGCATGTTGAGGATGTTGGCCAGCCGGCCGCCCAACCAGAACCAGCCCAGCGGGTAGAAGGTGGGCAGGCCCTCGTAGTTCATGTCCGCATAGGAGCTGGCTTCCGTGACGCGGGTGAGGAACTGGGTGCGGAACACCTGATCGACCTGGACGCCGTCGAGCCAGAGGCGCGAGGCCGAAAGAGGCAGGCCGATACTAGTTAGCGTGAGTAGCGCTGGGGAGATGTAGCACAGGGCGGTGGTGAGCCACGTCCGCCAGCGGGGCCGCGGCGAGGCACCAATAACCCACCACACGCACAGAGCGCCCACCAGGAGAACGGTGAGCGCAGTTCCCGCGGTGCTCAGCGCACGGGTCACCATCGACGTACTGAACGCCGGGAGGGAGACCGTCTTAAAGGCAAAGAAGCCAAGAAGCGTGACAAGGCCGCCACCTAGAGCGGCGGCGGCGATACCCACGAGGGTGGCGCGACGCGATAGGCGGTCGACGTCATATTCCATGGTGGGGGACACGGCGGGAGACGACATGGTGGGAGACTCAGTCATGTAAGTAGTTTCCCACACGCCGTGGACATAGCGGAACTTTAGAAAGGCAGCTTCCGGAAGATCGCCTGCGGGATGAACTTGAATCCCAAGGACACGTACTCAAACAGCGGGTGCACGAAGATGGACTGCTTGCCGTCCAGGACCGCCTTGACAGTGGCCTTGGCCACGTCGGATACGTTGACGGTCAGTGGCGCTTCGCCGGCTTCCGCCGACATCTTGGTGCGGACCTGGCCCGGGCGGACCACGAGCACGTTGGCGCCGGAGCCGCGCAGGGCCTCACCGAGGTTGATGAAGAAGCCGTCCACGCCGGCCTTAGAGGCGCCGTAGACGAAGTTGGAGCGGCGCACGCGCATGCCGGCGACGGAGGAGATCGCCACGATGGTGCCGTGGCCCTGCTCCTTGAACTTCTGGCCGAGCAAGACGCCGAGGGAGACCGGTGCGGTGTAGTTGGTCTGGGCGGAGGCGACCGCCTTGGCCTGGTCCTGCCACAGTTCTTCCTGGTCACCGAGGGTGCCGAAGGCGATGATGGCGACGTCGACATCGCCGCGCTCAAAGGCGCGCTTGACGACGTCCCCGTGGCCCTCGAAGTCAGTCGCGTCAAAGTCGATGACCTCGACGTCGCCGCCGCGGGACTCGATGGTCGCGCGGGCATCCGCGATACGCGGGGAGTTGGCGCGTGCCGCGAGGGTGACCTTGGCCGGGCCGCGCTCGAGGAATTCTTCGACGATGCCCAGGCCGATTTCGGAGGTGCCGCCGAGAAGGAGGATGTGTTGTGCTTGGCCTACTGCATTCAGCATGAGGTGATTCCTTTCTAGTGCAGCTCGAGGCGGCGGGACATATCGGAAGCGAAGACGCCGGTCGGGTCGATGTCGTTGCGGGTCTTGAGCCAGCCCTCGAGGCCCGGGTACATCTTGTGGAAGTTCTCCGCCGAGGTGCGGGACTCCTTGGCCAGGTAGAGGCGGCCGCCGAATTCCATGACGCGCTTATCCAGATCGTCGAGGAAGGCGCCCAGGCCCGGCTTGATGGGGAAGTCCACGCAGACATTCCAGCCTGGCATCGGGTAGGACAGCGGGGCCTTGTTTCCGGGGCCGAAGAGCTTGAACACGTTGAGCGCGGAGTAGTGGCCGGAGCGCTGCATGTCCCGGATGATCTCCTTGAAGGGCTCGACGGCGTCGGTCGGCACCACGAACTGGTACTGCAGGAAGCCGTTGGAACCGTAGCCACGGTTCCACTCGCCGATGAGATCCAGCGGCTGGTAGAACTGCGTGAGGTTCTTGACCTGGTTACGCGCCGGGGCGCCCATGAGGTAGTAGGCCTCGCCGATAGCCATGAGCGAGAGCTTGTTCATGGTGAAGTTCGGGAAGATATCCGGAACCGTCATCAGCTGCGGGGCATTGAACTTCAGCGGGTCCTTCGCCAGCTTCGGGGCGAGCTCCTCGAGCTGCTCCAAGGTGGCCAAAGAGCCGCGCGAAATGGTGGAGCGGCCCAGCTTCGGCTCCGGGGAGATGACGTCGAACCACGCGGAGGAATACGTGTAGTTGTGCTCCGAGCCATCGGAGTGGAAGGCCACGGTCTCATCGAGGTTATCGGTGCGGTCGGTATCCGCGATGAAGTAGGCGGTTTCCGTCTTGGTCATCTTGATCTGCGCGCGCAGGATGATGCCGGTCAGGCCCATGCCGCCGACGGTGGCCCAGAAAAGATCTCCTTCTGGATCCTCATCTGAGCCCTCTGGGCTCAGATGTAGTACGCGGCCGTCGGCGACGAGCAGCTCCATGGAGGTGACGTGGTTACCAAAGGAACCGGCGGAGTGGTGGTTCTTGCCGTGGATGTCCGGGCCGATAGCGCCGCCGATGGTGACCTGGCGGGTACCCGGCAGGACAGGAACCCACAGGCCGTAGGGCAGAGCGGCCTTCATGAGCTGGTCAAGGGTGACGCCACCGTCGACGTCGACAATGCCCGACTCCGGATCGATGGAGTGGATCTTGTTGAGGGGTTGCATGTCGATGACGAGGCCACCGGCGTTTTGCGCGGGGTCACCGTAGGAACGGCCCATACCGCGGGCGATGACGCCACGGCGCAGGTGGGCGGGTTTATCAGCGTTGTCCTCAGCCACCTGGGCGACGGCAGTCTTGATGACGTCGACGTCTGGGGTGGACAAAACGTGGGCGGTTGTCGCCGCCGTGCGGCCCCAACCGTGGAGGGACTTCTCAGTAGTATGCAGTTCCATCTCTTACTCTTTGATTCGATGTGATGGGTCGGTTCTCTACCCTACCTAGGTGACAGTGCCTGTGGCGTGAGTGAAAACGTGAGATTAGGTACAAAAGCCAAGTAAACGGAACATTTGTACTGTCCGGTTATGTGGTTTTAGTTCGGAATTAGTACAGATCCATAATCTCGCGGATCTCTTCCGGCAGCTCTTCCTGGGAGGTAATCTCCGGGCCGTCATACTCACGGAGGATCTCGTAGACTCTTGCCCTTGAGACGGAATCGAGGATGGGGAGTTCCTCAGCGATGAGCCGCGTCATGAAACCATTGAGCGGCAGCGAGGTGTGTTCGGTGGCCAGATAGTGGCCGCGGCGCTTGTCTTCCTCGGCGCGCTCATCTTGCGCTGCTCGCTGGGCCGGGGTGAGGTGCTCTTTTTTGGAGGAGTACATGCACGGTAGCCTACCGCCCGCCTAAAGTGGGGCGGTATGACTTCTCCCAAGCAAGACAATTATGCGCTGGATGACACCCTTGCCGGACGCATCACCCAAGCCGTGGCCGTGGGGATCATGACCGCGTTCCCTGATTGGATCAAGAATAAGACTGCGCTTGTTTTCGCCTATATGCTGTCCTTCCTCGGATTCGGCGCGCTCGTGGCTATCACTAATGCAGAGAGCCACGAGGACCGCCCAGAGCCGGAGACCCCCGACGTTCCCGTGTGGGCCATCCCGGTTGCCTTCGCCATTCTGGTGCTTGGTGGATGGATCACCGTGAAGACTGAGCAAAGCGTGGTCCGGTTTATTCGCCGCCGTGGGGCGGCAAAACCCTGGACGGTATGGGGCGGAATTAGTGCTGCCATCGTCCTCATCCTTAGCGAGCTTGAAGCACGCGAGCTCACCGCGCGTAACTAAAAATGCGTATGGTGGGGCACATGAGCTCACAGGTCACAGATTTGGCGCAGGTCCGCGCCAATCGTGGTGAAACCCTCCTGTGCCAGGTATCCAATGTTCGCGCAGAAGCCGAGGTACACCGCCAGATCGGTTTCTCTGATGCGCTCACGTTGGAAGAGCTCCACCACATTCTTGAAATCTGCTTCGGGCTGCCACAAGAGGATTCACCGTGGCACTTCTTCGAGCACACAGATGCCCGCGGCCAGCGCATCGATCCGAGCCACACCGTGCGCGAATTCTTGAGCCGCGAAGGCGAGCAGGTCGATTACGCCTGGGGGCTGTGGGACTTCGAAATCGTTGTGGTGGAGACCTACCCGCGCGATAGCGGGACGCCGGAAGTCCTGTGCGTGGGCGGTTCCGGTTCTTTCCAGACCCCCTTTGATCTCACCGCCGTGAATGCGGAGCTCACGGGCCAGGAAACCATCGATGAGGTGTTGGATCTTGTCATTAGTCCCGTCCGCGCGCTGATTGAGAGAACCCGTCTCTACGACTTCGTTCCGCTCCTCCAAGCACTGGATCTGAAGCGGGATGTAAGCATTGATGCTCAGGCGTTCCGCCAGCTGCGCACCTTGCCGCGCGAGGTGACGAATGAGGGCAAGGATGCTTTCTGGTCCATGGCTCTGGCATTGTCCTGCATGGGCGGGCGCGAGTTGACTGATTCCGTCGTAGAGACCGCCATGGCCGCTCTGGGCTGGGTCGACGATGACGGTGAGGAATTACGCGGTTCGGCGATTCGGGAGCTGTGCTCGGCGTCGCTTAAGGTTTTGTCATCCCTCGGCGCCTATGGCGAAGATGCCGTCGCGCCCGTGGACCGCCTGGACATTTACCGCGCCCTTATCCGCGGGTAGAGTATTTCGCCGTGACTGAACCTACCTCTAGCATGAAGACCCAACTCGTGCGCTTCGTGTCCGTTGGTGTTTTCACCGCGGCGATTGATTATGGCCTGACCCTCTTCCTTACTTATTTGGGTCTGCATCGCTCCCTGGCGAAGGCGATTGGCTGGGTCTTCGGCACCATCGCCGCCTATGTGGCCAATGCCCGGTGGACTTTTGGTGCCCAGGTTTCCGGCCGCACCGCCGGTGCCGTGGGCTTGCTGTACCTGTCCACCTTTGCAGTACAGAATTTCCTGTATTGGGTGCTCAACGCCCCGCTGATCAGCTTGGGCTTTGAAGGCGCAGTCAAGGACACCATCGCCTTCGTCATCGCACAAGGCGTTGCCACGGTGACCAACTTCGCCATTCAACGCGCCTTCATCTTCAAAGGAAAGTAACCATGGCTGGTCGCGCCGAACGCCTCTCACGGTCGAATTCCCTGCAGGCGCAGGGCGCGAAGTTCGCAATCACGGGAGCCATTGCCGCGCTTATCGACGTCTCCCTGACCTGGCTCTTTCAAATTGGTTTAGGTCTGTTCGGCGATGTGGCCTCGCGGACCGTAGGCTTTGCCGCCGGCACCTTCGTGGCTTATTTATTGAACCGGCGGTGGACCTTCAACGCGCGGGCATCGAAGCGCCGCTTTGCTGCCGTGTTTGCCACCTACGCCATGACCTATGCGATCAACATTGTGCTGTATCGCTGGGCTTTCCCCTTCTTTGATCACACGCTGGACTGGCCTTCGTCCTGGGCGCTGGCGGTCGCTTTCGTGATTGCCCAGGGCACGGCAACGCTTATCAACTTCTTTGTGCAGCGGTGGGTGATCTTCCGCAGCACGCGCAAGTCCTTTGAGGTTTAGGGCCGGCGGAAGTCTTCCTTGCGTCCGCGGTTGTGCAGGCGCAGCCACTCCATAAGGCCCTTCACGTCATGCTGCTGCACGATGAAGAACCAGCCGAAACGCGCGAATTCCTGTGGCAGCAGCTTGCGCATGCCGCGCTGCCACAGAAGGTAGCCGCGGTTGCGGTAGGTGAAGAAGCGCTTGAACTCGCCCTCCGGGTATTGCGTGTGCATTTTGCCGCCGAGGATGGGCTTGAACTCATCGGAGCCATCCGGGTGCAGGTAACTCGTGGTCAGCGCGGTGCCGAAGTTTAGGCCCGAGTTGACCAGGCGGCGGTGGTACTCCACTTCATCGCCGCGGATGAACAGGCGGTAGTCCGGAACACCGATGATTTCCATGGCTTCTGCGGAGATGAGCGCGCCGTTGAAGAGGGAGGCAATGCCAGGGAGGAAGTCACCTTCGAGCTCGCTCATGTAGCGCCGCCACACCAGGCCCTGGCGCAGAGGGAAGGCCAGCTTGGCGGGCTCGTTGATATTGCACACGGCGGGGGAGACTTCGTGGAGTGCGTTATTTTCCGCAACACGGTAGAGCTCCTCTAGCACCTGGTGGTCGGCGGGGCGTCCGTCATCATCCGCGCACCACACCGCATCCGCGCCGAGTGCCAGCGCTGTCAGGAAGCCTAACGCGAAGCCGCCGGCGCCGCCCAGATTGGTTTCAGAAGGCACGTAGACGCCGCGCTCACCGGCCAGTTCGTGGAGGAGCTCCTCCACTGCTGCTTCCGCACCGTTATCGACCACGATGACCCATTGCACCGAGTGCGTCTGGTTCACCACCTGCTCAAGGGAGGCGCGCAGCAGCTCCACGCGCTGGTGGGTGACGATCACAGCGGCCGTTGTTCCGGCCTGGGACAGGGTGGCAGTCATGGGTTCTATTGTGCCACCCGCATGTGGCGCTCAGGTGCGTGACATGGAGGTGGCCGAGGTTTAGGCGTTGAAGCCCGGAATCTTGATGAGACCGGAGTTCACAGCATTGACAACACCAGCAATGAGGCCCAGCACAATCGCGGCGATGGAGGTGCCAACGAGGATCTCAGCGGTGGTGCCCACCGGGTATTCCTTGGCGGTGTCATTCTTCAGGGAAGACATGGCCACGTCCTTGGCGGAGCCGGCAGTCTCAAGTCCTTCCTTGATTTCTTCAGGGGAGCTGCTGCCCTCGCTGCTGCCCTTGCTGCTGATAGCTTCAGCGCCCTTCTCAATGCCGTAATCCACGGAGGAGGCGAAGCCGTCACCGCCGACGAGTTCCTTAGCCCCTTGCTTCAGAATGTAGCCAAAGACCTCGGCCTCGGAGACCTCAGAAGACCCCTTCTCAGCAGCAGTAGCCGGGGCGATGGACAGGGACAGTGCAGTGGTGGCAGCAACGGCAGCGGCGGTGAAACGCTTCATGGAGGTACTCCTTGGAAGAAAGGTAGAGAAAGTGAAAGTAAAGAAAATGATAAAGAAGTGAAGGCTAAAAGTACGCGATATGGAAAAGCTCCAGTTCGCATAAGGACTGGAGCTAGAACTTCAAAGCTAAAAGCTTGATGCGTTCAGATTAGAACGGAAGGGAAACGCCCGGGATGAGGCCGTTCTGAACTGCGGTGTAAGCAGCGCCGAGGACGGCTGCGGTGATGCCGACGCCCCAGAGGATGTCAGCGGTGGTTCCGTACTTGTACTTCTGTGCTACGTCATTCTTGTAAGAAGACTTGTAGAAGTCCCTCCAAGAATCTGATGAGTTCTCCTTCGACAGAGAATCAGAGCTGCCCCTGACAGAGCCCCAGTGTGGTTCGGAAAAGTACTGATCCGCGTACTTGTCGAGATTAGGATCGTATACCGGTGTGGCGGAAGCAACAGCGGTGGAGAGGGACAGTGCGGTAGCAGCAGCAACAACGCTGGCAGGGAAACGCTTCATGGAAATGCTCCTTGAGAGATGAGTCAAGAGTATTGAGGGTAAATCTACCGTATTGAACAGGAGCGGGAAGCAAAATCTGGATATTGCCGCGTGCGTCACATGTTTGCCACCAAGCTCGCATGAACCGAGGGCGCTCAAGAACGCAAAAGCTCCAGCCCATAACGGGCTGGAGCTAAAGAGTTAAAGCAATTAGCTTTAGACGTTCAGATTAGAACGGAAGGGAAACGCCCGGGATGAGGCCGTTCTGAACTGCGGTGTAAGCAGCGCCGAGGATGGCAGCGGCGATGCCAACGCCCCAGAGGATGTCTGCGGTGGTGCCGTACTTGTACTCCTGCTTCTTGTCGTTTTCGTAGGAAGACTGGTAGAAATTGGCAGAAGCCTTGGAAGAGTTCTCGTTCCCGCCGGTAGCCTTCGAGCTTGCCTTAGCAGACTCCCAGTGCGGTCCGGAGACAACCTCCTTGACGATGCCGTCAAGAGTAGACTCGCCCGGCTGTGCAGCAGAGGCAACACCGGTGGACAGGGACAGTGCGGTAGCGGCGGCAACAACGCCAGCAGCGAAACGCTTCATGATAGGGCTCCTTAGAGTTAAGAGAGAATGGTACCTGTGATTCAGGCTCGCGGTTATTTTAACTGGAATAGATATTGGAAAAGAAGCAAATAGAAAAAGTTTCTATCGCGCTGCACCCATACAGGGGTATGCATCTTTCCAGCGCATAGGCCCAATGGCTGGGGTCAGTGCACAGTAGAGTGACCTTATGACTGCGAGAAGCGTTGAAGAAATGTGGGCTCCTTTTAGGGTTTCCATCCACGTGGGTGAGCTGACCTTACGCGTGCTGCGTGATAGCGACATCGCCGCGATTCATGGAGTCACTGCCGCCGAGATTTTTGGTGAGCCGCAACCGGATTACACGTTTCCGTGGTTGAAGCAGAAGCCTGATCCAGGTTTCCGGTGGGCGCACCGCGCGCAGATGTCCCCGGAAGAATGGTCGCTCGACTTCGGAGTGCATCTTGATGGTGAAGTCATTGGCTCAGTGGATCTGCGGGCAAAGAATTTTCCCGATAACCATGAGGTCGTAACCGGATCGTGGATCTACCACCGCCTTCAGGGCCGCGGCATTGGTACGCAGGTCCGCCATGCCGCTGCGGTCTTCTGTTTTGATTACCTAGGGGCATGCCGGTTGCGCTCAGAATGGGAGCCGGGGAACGAGGCGTCCCAGGCTGTATCGCGCAAGCTGGGCTACACCATTGAAGGCAACAAGGCCGTGCTGAGCAAAGAAGATTACCAGCCGGGGCCGGAAGTGATTGTGGCCGGGATGAGTGAGGAACTGCGCGAGCTTTTGGGAGCAAACTACGCAGTATGACGAATAATTCGTGAAAATGGGAGAGTATCGACTCGTTTTCACGGATACTTGTATAATATTGGCATGCTTAACGCGCGGACCGCCTCAAAAATTGACGCTCTTCTTGATCAATATGCAGCGTTGCGGGAGGACAACTCCGGGGCCATTGCGGAGATAGCACGCGCAGAGGTAGCGGAGTCGGTGTATAACTCGAACGCCATTGAGAATTCCACGCTGACTTTGGAGGACACCGAGAACATCTTGGCGGGGTTCACCACCAGAGCGCACGATTTACGGGAAGTCTTTGAGGCCAAAAACCTGGCGGACGTGACTGAGGAACTTATTCGGGGCGTCGGTAAGCTCGATGCAAACCTCATTCTGCGACTGCATGGCATATTGCTTCGCGGCATCAATGACGACTGGGCGGGACGCTTTCGTCGAAGGGGGGAGTGGGTTCGCGTGGGCGCTCATATGGGAGCCAACTCTGAATACGTGGACAGGCTGGTGGACACAGCCATTGCCGAATACTACGAGGACACTAGCTTCTTTGTTGACCGAATCGCGCGGTTTCATGCGGAATTTGAAACCATTCATCGTTTTTCAGACGGCAATGGGCGCATCGGGCGCGTCATTATCAATCAACAGCTCTTGGAGCTAGGGGCACCGCCCATCATCATTCCGAACAAGGGAAAAGAGCGCCACTATTACCCTGTGTTCCGTGGCTACCCAGTTAGTGGGGACTTCTCTGCGCTGAGCACGCTCATCGCGCGGCAACTCATCGAGTCCCTACACAAGCGCATAACGCTCATGACCGCGCCGAAGGTGATTCGCCTATCGGAATGGGCAAAGGCTAATGGCGTTTCTGGTTCCGCGGCCGCCAATAAGGCGGCGCGGGGTACCATCCCGGCCTTCCGGCAGCGCGGAACGTGGATGATTGATGCGCAGTATGGCAGTGACAACAAAGGCCGTGGCTAGGCGTTCTCCTCGTTGTCGAAGCGCTTGCGCAAGTCCCGCACGTACTGGCCCACCTCGGGGCCCTCGTATTCGCCGACGACCTCGGAGACCTCGCCCACCGAGCGAATCTGGCCGTGGTCGATCCACAGGGCGGTATCGCACAGCTGCGCCAGGAAGTCATTGGAGTGGGAGGCAAAGACCAGGATGCCGGAGCGCTTCACCAGGTCTTGGAGGCGGACGCGGGCTTTGGCCATGAAGGCGGCGTCGACGGCGCCGATGCCTTCGTCGAGAAGCAGGATCTCCGGCTCAATGGAGGTCACCACGCCCAGCGCTAGGCGCACGCGCATACCGGTGGAATAGGTGCGCAACGGCATGGAGAGGTAATCGCCCAGCTCAGAGAATTCCGCGATCTCATCCATCTTGGCCTTCATCTGCTTGATGGTCTGGCCCAGGAAGAGGCCGCGGATGATGATGTTGTCGTAACCGGAAACCTCCGGGTCCATGCCCACGCCGAGGTCAAAGACGGGGGCAACGCGCCCGCGCACGTCGGCGGCGCCGCGAGTGGGCTCGTAGATACCGGAGAGCAGGCGCAGCAAGGTTGTTTTGCCCGCGCCGTTGTGGCCGACGAGGCCGACGCGGTCGCCCTCACGCAGGTGGAGGTTGATGTCCTTGAGTGCTTCCACCATGACCACGTTCTGGTCATTCTTGCCAATGGAGCCACCGGCCGTGGAGAGCATCGCCTTCTTGAGAGAGCGGGACTTGGCATCAAAGATGGGAAAGTCCACGCAAGCGTTATACGTATCAATGGAAACCATGGACGATCCTTTCTAGACCCAGTAGGAGACGCGGAAGCGCCACTGGCGCATGGCCAGGCCGGCGATGAGCAGGCCGGCGACGGTGCAGGCGATGACGATGAGCCAGTGGTAGCCGGCGACGGGCTCGCCGATCATGGGGGCGCGGATGATCTCCATGTAGTGATACAGCGGGTTGATCTCGGCGATGCGCGCGCGGCTGGCCACGGCACCTCCCTGATCCTTCAGGGTGTTGGTCATCCACACGATAGGCGTGACGTAGAAGAGCAGCTGGGTTAGAGCCTCCAGCAGCGGGGCAACGTCACGGAAGCGGGTGGCAATGATGCCGAAGAACATGGCGACCCACACGCCGTTGACCAGGAAGAGTCCTAGAGCCGGGATGAACAGGAAGAACTCCCAGCCTAGGTGGCGCGGGAAGATAAGAATGAGCAACAGCCAGATGATGAGGTTGTGACCCAAGAAAAGGGTTTGCCGCCAGACCAAGCGGTAGACGTGCACCGACAGTGGCGCGGGCAGCTGTTTGATTAGGCCCTCGTTGTCGATGAAGACCGTCGAGCCTTCTTTGATGGCGCCCGAAATGAAGTTCCACATAATCAGGCCCACGGTCACGTGGGGCAGGAACTCCGCCACGGGGATCTGGAAGAGCATGGAGTACAGCAGGCCAAGCGCCGCGGCCATGACACCGGTTGCGATGGTGATCCAGAACGGACCCAGCACCGAGCGGCGGTAGCGCTGTTTAATGTCTTGGATGCCCAGCTTGAACCACAGCTCGCGCTGGCGAGCGCCTTGCAGGAGATCGGCGAAGGCCGCCGACATGGTCATGGAACGCGAGGCCGGCTCCTCGCCGGGTGCAGGCGCGGAGGTCATGCGGGCGACGTCGTCACGCAGGTTTTTCTTGTCTTGCACGCCCTTCACCCTAGCGCGCACGTCCCACAAACACCTACACACACGCCCGTAACCTGGGAAAACACGGGCGAGCTGGGAAAACCGAGGGTTAGGAAAGATTCAGGTGGGGCGTATAGAGTAGGGGGCGTTCATCCGCATCGGAAGGAAGGGTTGAAGCATGACGGAACAGTATGACGTCGCCAGCGTGCGAGGTCTTTACACTGGTCTGTCCGATGGTTGGACCTACCTGAACGCGCATGCCGCGCCGCAGATTGCGGAGCGCGTGGCCTCTGGCGTTGCCCGTTCTTTCCGCATGTCCGCCACGGTGAAGCCGCTGGAGGACGCCGTGGGTGCGCACTCGGCGCACAACGATCCGGGGGAGCTCCACGCGGCAGACATGTATGCCTCCGCGCGCCGGGCGGTGGCGGATCTCACGGGTGCCACGGCGGAACGGGTCATCCTGGGCCCGTCCTTGCCGGTGCTTTACCAGTCCTTGGGCGTTGCACTGCGCCCGCTGCTGCGTCGCCAGTCTTCGGTGGTGCTCTCCCGCTTTGATTCGCCGGAGATGACACGCGCGTTTGAGCACGTGGGCGCTGATATTCGGTGGGCGCAGCCGGATTTGGGTACGGGCGAGCTCCCAGCCTTCCAGTACGCCGATCTGGTTGATGGATCGACGCGATTCGTCGCTTTTTCCGCCGCGCACGAGCTGCTGGGCACGGTCACGCCGGCCTCGGACATAGTTGATGCGGTCCATGAGCGTTCGCGCGCATGGGCGCTTGTCGACGTCTCATCGATCGCCCCCTACCGTCTCCTCGACTTTGATGCGATTGGGGCAGACATTCTTGGTGTGGATGTGGGCGCGCTGGGTGGCCCGCAGATGGCGGCGCTGGTCTTCCGCGATACCGCGATGTTCCGCCGCCTCGATGAGATTGTCGTGGGCCCGGTCTCCGCGGGCTTGGCGGGCGGCGTTGGACCCTTGGTGGATCATCTAGCGGAACTTGCCGGCGGGGAGCGCGGTTCGCGCCGCGTGCGCCTGACGCGTTCGATGGAAGCCCTCGCGGGTTACATGGAGGATCTCACGGGGGATCTCTATAGCTTGTTGGGCACGCTGCCGGCCGTTCACATCCTGGGCGTGACAGGGGAGGCGGCTGCCGACGCCTCCGATGATCGCCTCCCGCGCCTGACCTTCGCCGTGCGCGACGTGCCTGCGGATGTGATCCACCGCCGGCTCTTCGACAATGGCTTGGTTACTACCATCGCCCCGCACACCCCGCTGCTCACGGAGATGGGCGTGGAAGAGGTCGGCGGTGCCGTCACGGTCTCGTTGAGTCCGTTTAGCACGTACCACGACGTTGAGCACTTGACCCGCGTGGTCGCGTCCCTGGCTTAGACCTCGAGGACCAGTTTGCCCGTGACCTCGCCGGAGTCGAGGGCTTGGTGGGCTTCGGAGGCGCGAGCAAGCGCGTAGGTAGCGTGCAAATGGTGCTTGACGCTGCCGTTCTCCAGCCAAGGCCAGACGTTCTTAACGGTATCCGCAACGATGGCGGCCTTGCCCTCCAGCGAGCGGGAGCGCAGCGTGGTGCCCTGCAGCGTCAGGCGCTTGTTGAGGAGGATGCCCATGTTGAGCTCGGCCTTTGTTCCGCCCTGCATGCCAATGGTGACCATGTGGCCGCCCTTAGCTAGCGCGATGAGGTTCTTCTTGAGATACTTCGCGCCCATGATGTCGAGGATGACATTGCACTGGTTCTTCAGTTCCTCGGCGAAGTCCTGCTCGTTGTAGTTGATGAGGATGTCCGCGCCGAGTTCCTTGCAGGTCTCGAGCTTTTCGTCCGAGCCAGCCGTTACCGCGACGGTGGCGCCGAGGTTTTTCGCCACCTGGATGGCAAAGGTACCGATGCCGCCCGCGCCTCCGTGGATGAGGATGGTCTGGCCCTTGTTTAGTTTCGCCTCCATCGCGATGTTGGACCACACGGTGCAGGCCACCTCGATGACGGATGCGGCCTCGGCAAAGGAATAGCCGCTGGGGATGGGCAGCAGCTGGCCTTGCGGTACGGCTACGTACTCGGCATAGCCGCCGCCGGCCAGCAGTGCGCCGACCTTGGAGCCAACCTCGACGTCGGTGTCGCCTGCATCGACGACTTCGCCTGCGACTTCGAGGCCGATAATCTCCGAAGCGCCCGGCGGCGGCGGGTAGTGCCCGCGGGCTTGGAGCAGGTCGGCGCGGTTTACGCCGGCGGCTTTGACTTTAACGAGGACTTCGCCGTCGTGGAGCTGTGGCTTATCGGTTTCCCCCAACTCCAGTGAGTGTGGGTCTTCCAGATTGGTCTGAATGATGGCTTTCATGCCACACCACCGTACTTAAGTCCAATCATCCTCGACGAGAAACGCGTTGACCGCGATGGCTGCGGCGTTGGCCTCGCCCATCGCCACTGCCACCTGTGCCGGCGGGTTAACCACGTTGCCCACGGCCCAGATGCGCGGGTGGCTGGTGGCACCGGCTGGGCCCACCTTGATGAGGCTTCCGCCCATCGCAGCCGGCGGGCTGTGGCGCTCAAGGTTGAGGTCAGTGAGGAACTCATCGTGCGGGTGAGGGACGGGCATGTAGAACAGGGCGTCGACGGCATGTTCGCTGTCTCCAACCAGGACCTTTCCATCTTGGAAGGAGGTGACGGGGCCGTCGACAAGCGCAATGCCCCGCTGAGTCAGGTCCGCGCGCTGCTCCTCGGTGAGCTCCATGCCGTTGGTGAAGAAGGTGATGTCCTTTGACCACTGGCGCAGGAGTGCCGCATGGTGCAGGGAGAACTCGCCGATGCAGAGAACGCCGAGCTTCTTGTCCGCCACCTCGAACCCGTGGCAGTAAGGGCAGTGGAGGACTGTATTTC
Organism: Corynebacterium sp. HMSC059E07; assembly: GCF_001814395.1. Classification (NCBI taxonomy): domain Bacteria; kingdom Bacillati; phylum Actinomycetota; class Actinomycetes; order Mycobacteriales; family Corynebacteriaceae; genus Corynebacterium; species Corynebacterium sp. HMSC059E07. The sequence goes on along the minus strand of NZ_KV816308.1, from coordinate 16,063 downwards.
CCCAGTTTTCTTCGAGGCCCGGGATGGCTGGGTGTACGTCGTCCACACCGCTGGCGACGATGATGGAGCGGGCCGCGACGGTCTCACCGTTGCTCAACGTGGCGGTTAGCGTGCGGTCATTATCGGTAACGGAATCTACGGTGGCGTTCGCGATTGTTACGCCGTAGCTGCGCAGCTGCTCTTTGCCGCGCTCCTGGAACTCAAGGGGTGGCGTGCCCTCGAGGGCGATGACACCGTGGATTTCGTGGGCGAAGCGGTTGCGAGGGGTGGAGGAATCAACAACGAGGACGCTGCGGCGGGCGCGGACCATGACCAGCGCTGCCTGAAGGCCGGCCGCACCACCGCCGATGATGAGGGTATCGACTGTCTGCATGGGCCCGAGTAAACCAGAGCAAGGTGCGTGCGGCAATGGTTTTCCGTAGGTTGTGTCGGGCGCTTTGCACAACGTGATGAGGCGAATTCTTCTCCCGCCGCGGAGTCTAGTACTCTGAACGTGTTGCGCGCGGTGCATGCTGACGCGTGACGAGGAGGCGTGGCAGAGCGGCCGAATGCACTGGTCTTGAAAACCAGCGTGGGGAAACTCACCGCGGGTTCAAATCCCGCCGCCTCCGCCAAAATCTTGCGTATTTTCAGCAGTGGCGCTGGGCTATTCTAGTTCCATGGCCGATCGGCAAATATTCCTCCGCCCAGAGTACAGCCACCCAAGCTCGCTGTGGCCGTCTAAAGAACTCATAGTTTCTGGGGCTAATAGAATCGGATTCTATCTTCCTGAAGACTTAGGAATTGAGTCTGATCTGGGACGCGAAATCCTTGAGTGGACGGAGGAGTTTCAGCAGAATTTCCTCGAGAAACCCGATAGCTTTCGCCAGCGTCCGCGTTGGAAGGACCAATTCGATAGATTTCGATGGTACGACGCGGGATGGCGTATTACTCACCAATTAAGGGAGCTTTTTCCATCGGTACAGATTGTTCCCCAGTTCGCTCAATTCGTTTTCTCCGTTAATGAGCGAAGAGAAAATGTAGGGAAGAAGCCCTTATGCCTCCCCGGAGAACAACTCACAGGGTTTGTATCCATTAGGGATGTGAGGAATGACGATTAAGCGAAGTTATCGCTCTACGGCGTCAGGCATTGTCTCCGTTGTTCATCGCTGCAGTCACCCAGCTCAGAACGCATCCCACTAGTAGGAACCCGCTGATCTGCAGGTGGGTGGCCCAGTTTCCGCCGCCAGGCAAGGCGAGAAAAATTGAAAATGCAACTGCGGCAAGGCAGTGGAGGGTCAACCGGCTATGTGCGCTTAGACGTCGTTGTGGCCAGGCTTTCCAGATGGCCCAGCTCACTGCTGTGAGAATGGCGTAAAAGGTGATTCCCGCTAAGGCTCCTGGAACAAGGTAGAGCATGGATTCATCTCCTCTCGGGGGGAATAATGGTTGTGGTAAGGAAGGCGGTTTCGTGATGTCAGAGGATAACTATTCGGCGTGGGTAGAGACTGATTATCTTTTCGGCTCCCCAGTCAATGCTCGCCGGCTATTGGAGTCTTACGAGCAAGTGCTGGACGGAAAGGCTAAGGAGCACGACATCGATCTAGATGTGTAAGAACTATCTTCCGATCGAAGTGGAGTATTCACCTTCTGGCAGGGTGGAACCGGTTTTGTTTATCTGAGAGGAATTTTGCCTATTTCCGGTAAACATCTCGTCGGTGAGCAACGCGTAGCACGAGCACCACGAGCTTTCCGTCTAAGATCTCGTAAACCACGCGATAGTGTCCGACTCGAATTCTATACAGGTCATCTGAAGCTTTTAGTTTCTTTACTCCATCCGGGCGAGGGGTAACGGCCAAGTCTTCGATTGCAGCAAGTAGTCGCCTCTGTGTCGGCCTGTCGAGCTTGCGTAGCTCCTTGGCTGCGGATGCCTTATAGGTGATGTGATAAGTGGAGTCAGCCATAGAAGGCGATTAGGTGAGTCCGAGTTCTTTTTTGAGGTCTTCGTGTGAAATCTCTACGGCTTCTCCTCGGGCAATCTCTGCGGTCTGAACATCCTCACGATCTTCTAGTGCTTCGACTGCGCGGGCGAAAAATGAAGGAGAGACGACAAAAGCGCGAACACGGCTTCCACGACTAGTGATGGCGACGGGCGTGTGCTGTGCCTCTTCAAGAATTTGGCTTTGGGATTGGCGAAATTGACTGGACGCCACTGACATCGTTTTCATACAACAAATGTACATCTTGTACATTTTGGTGGGCAAGGGCCGCGGGATATCGGGTTGCTGTTTATCCGATCCGCCCCGCCAGGATGCGAGGTAGTGCCTCCGCTGCGGTGGCGGTGACCACCACGCTGGCAAGCGGCGAGAGGTCCGTGGGCTGGGGGGTGACTTCCACGATGGGGATACCGCGCGCGTGGGCAATCTGTGGCAGCCCGGCGGCGGGGTAAACCACGCCGGAGGTACCCACGATGAGCAGCGCGTCCGCGGTGGACATGCGGCGCTCGGCCTCAGCCCATTCGTCGTCGGGCAGGGCTTCGCCGAACCACACCACGCCCGGGCGCACCGGCCCGCCGCACACGGGACACTCTGGTGGGGTGATGCTCTCGACCGGTTCGTTCGGCAGTGCAATGTCCTCGTCATACGGCGTATCGCAGTCGGTGCAGCGGAATGCGAACAAGGAGCCATGCAGGTGAACCACGTCTTGGCTTCCGGCGCGCTCGTGCAGGTTATCGATGTTTTGCGTGGTCACCGTCATGCCGCGTGCGGCAGCAATCGCGCGGTGCCCGGCGTTGGGCTCGGCACGCTGCGCCAGCTGTGCGCGCCACAGGTACCAGGCGAACATGGGCTTAGGTTCATGACGCCATGCGCTTATCGACGCCATCGCCACCGGATCCACGTTCTCCCAAATGCCCGTCTGCGCATCGCGGTACGTGGCGATGCCGCTATCCGCGCTCATGCCCGCGCCGGTGAAAACCTCAACGTGGGTGGCATCAGAAAGAATCGACTGTGCGCGCTCAAACAGGTGCTCCATGCATCTAGCGTACGGTGATGAGCACGCAGAATGCTATGGATGCGCTAAGGGCGATGCCCATGCGCCATAGGTAGCGCCGGCCCGGTTCGTGCGCGGTGTTGATCTGCAGCTTCGAAGAATTCGTGGAAAAGACTGCCATGCACATGGGGTCGGTGGGCTCGTTGTAGATGCCCATGCTGCCGGCAAAGTGGAGTGCTTTGTTGCGAACCTGTTCATCATCGTCGGTGGGTATGGCTTTCACGGCCTTCGCGGATGTCAGCGTCAATCTGACGCCCTGAATCATGACGAACACGGTGAAGGCTATCCACGCGGCCACGAGCAGAAAGCCCGAGAAGGGGATATCTGGAATGACGGTGCAGACCGCAGTGAGGCACACGCAGGCCGTCATGGTGAGGACTGTCTGGGCAATGAACATGGTGGTCTTTCCAGTGAGCAGCTCCGCGCGCTGGGCGGTGGCCTCGGAGAACGGAAGAGCTGACTCTGCTGGAACCTGCGCTGTCTTTCGAGCCAGCGAGATCGGCGGCACGCACAGTGGCAGTGCAATGGCGAACACGATGCCGATCCACACCAGGACCGTTGCGTTGAGGAAGGACTTTGGTTCGAAGTGGTCCGGGTTGCCCGAGCCATCGAAGTGGACCGGGATGGGATCGGGCACTGAGTCCCAGCGCAGCAGCATGTACACCAGCGTGAGAGCACACACCACAGCGGTAGCGACGTAATACTGGCGGCTTCTCATGCCAGTAAGTTTACAAGGCAACCGGCCGAGGACCTCTGCGAAAGGCGTCTGGCAAATGGCATCTGTCAAAAGGCATCTCTGGGATAAAAAACGCCATTTGCGCGGGGGCGGGATAAAAGGCGTTTTTGGCTCTGAAAACGCCTTCTGGTTGACGCCTTTTACAAGATGCCATGTGGGCAGAGGAGACTGAGTGCAGGTTTGGGCTATGCGTCGTTGTGGTCTTGCCAAGCGTCGATGCCGCCGCGCAGCGAGTAGACGTTGCTGAAGCCGTGGGCGCGGAATGGGTCTTCATTGGAGATGTGCTTAAAGGGCGACCGGCTGAGTTTTCCGCGTTACATGGTCTGGGTGAGCAGGTAGGGTCGAGCCCAAGCTGACCAAGAACCGGAAAGGACAGTAGCCGGCAATGGAACCTTATGTTGGAATTGTCGTGATGGAGCTTGCTAAGAAGTCCAGTTCATCTGCCCAAAGCTTCTTCCGCGAGGACTTTTATATTGTGTATGCGGAGTCGGACGAGAAGGCTCGAGAACGCGTTGAAGCGATGGCGAACGAGCAGGCCGATGGTGAGGATGTGAAGGTACGGCACATCGTGGATGTCGCGCCAGCCCTCTATGGTTATGTAGACCGCGATTGCGATCTCTACTCGCGGCACTTTGCGAACCTAGAGGACTACGAGCGTTTCGAGATGAAGCTCGGCGGAACCGACCCGCTGGCTGATTAATCGTAGACTTCGCGAAGAAACCTGCTGACTCTCTTCTGTGTTGGCCTGGCTAGCTTTCGGAAGGCTTTCGCACCGCGTGGCGTGAAGCTAATCTTCCACGCCACATTCAGCCTCTAGTTCTTCAAGAGAAATGGTCTCTAAATCGCCTCGGCGTCGGCTTCGGCCTCGAGCTCAGAGATGTGCTCTTGCCAGGCGTCGATGCCGCCGCGCAGCGAGTAGACGTTGCTGAAGCCGCGGGCGCGCAGGGCCTCGACGGCCTGTGCGGAGCGCAGGCCGCTGGCGCAGTAGAGGACAGCGAGGTCGGCGAGGTCTAGGGGCGGGTTGTGGCCGGCGAGGATGTCATCGAGCGGGAGGTGCTGCGAGCCGGGGATGAGGTAGGCGGCGCGCTCGGGGGAGGTGCGGACGTCGATAAGCGTGGCGTCCTCTGGGATGTCGCGGATGTCGGTGGGGTTGTCGGGGCGCGCCGGGGTGGCGCCGTTCGCGCGCACGGGGATGTATTCCCAGGTCCCGGCGAGGGAATCGTAGTAGCCCAGCGTGCCGATGAGCGGGGTGCCGATGCCCGTGAGGAGCTTGAGCGCTTCGACGGCCAGGGCGGAGCCGGCCACGCCGACGACCGGTCCCATCACGCCGGCTTGCGAGCAGGAAGGCACCTGCGGGTCGGTGGGGAAGAGGTCCTCGTAGACCGGGCCGTGGCCGGAGTGGAAGACGGTGAGCTGCGCGTCGTAGCCCAGAAGCGAGGCCCACACGTGCGGAATGCCCAGCTCATGGGCGGCCCAGGAGGCGAGGTGACGGGAGTAGAAGTTATCGGTTCCGTCGATAATGAGGTCAGCGCCGAGCAGCTGGTCCAGGGCGGTATCAGGTGTCAGGCGCGAGAACTCCTCGACGGTGCACTCCGGGTTGAGGGCGTTCAAGGCCGCGGCGGCGGATTCGGTTTTGGGCTGGCCTACGGTCGCGGTGGTGTGGATGACTTGGCGGTGCAGGTTGGAGAGGGAGACGGTGTCGTCGTCGAAAAGCAGGATGCGTCCCACGCCCGCGCCTGCGAGATAGAGCAGGGCAGGCGAGCCCAGGCCGCCGGCGCCGATGACGGCGATGGTGGAGGCGCGAAGTCGTTCCTGTGTGGAGGTTCCCCACAGGGCTTCCTGTCGTGCGTAGCGTGAGCTCATTCCAGGCCTACCCAGGTGGTGGTGTCATCGGTGTGCAGCTGTTCCTTCCAGAGGGGGACTTCCGCTTTGACGCGGTCGGCGCAGGTCGACGCGGCCTCGAAGGCGTCCTTGCGGTGCGCGGAGGCGGCGGCGACGATGAATGCGGATTCGCCGATTTCTAGTGTTCCAGTCCGGTGTGCGCACCAGAGGCGCACGGCGGGGAAGGCGGCGGCGACTTCGCCGGCGACGCGTTCTATTTCCTGCTGGGCGCTGGGATGCGCGGTGTAGGTGAGGAGTTTGACGCCGCGGCCGGAGTCGTGGTTGCGCACGATGCCGTCGAATACAACGACAGCACCCGTTTCCGCGGTGGCGATGTCCGGGGCCGTGATGGGCTCGGTGCTGATGTGTGCGCCGAGGAGACCGTAGTTAGTGCTCATTGATGCCTTCCAGCTGGTTGATGATGTGGTGAAGAACTGGTTCGAGGACGGCGCAGCCGTCCTTGGCCGCACCCGTGGAGCCGGGCAGGGCCATGGCGAAAGTGGACCCGGTGACTCCGGCAACCGTGCGGGAGAGTGCCGCGGTGGGGATGGCCGCCGAGTGCGCGAAGAAGGCGTGGGCCAGGCCGGGCAGTTCGCGGTCAAGATGTGGGGTGAGTGCTTCGACGGTGCGGTCATCCGGCGTGATGCCGGTGCCGCCCGAGGTGAGGATGACGGAGGGGGCATCGGCGAAGGCAGTAGCGAGGGCGGAGTCGATATCGGCGTCCGCGACGACGAGGGGCTGCGGGGCATCGAAGCCCTGCTCACGGAGGAAGTTCACCAAGATAGGGCCGGAGCGGTCCTCGTACTCGCCGGCGGCGGCGCGGGTCGAGGCAACGATAACGAGTGCGCGTCGGGTCATGAGAGCGGGAACACCTCCACGAGGTCGCCGGCTGAAAGCTGCGTATTAGCCGGGATACGGATAAGGGCAGTAGCACCGATGGCCTGGGACATCAGGTGGGAGCTGGTGCCGCCGAGAAAGGAGGCTTGGGCGGTGCCGTCGGAGATAGCTAGGGTGCCACGGCGGAACTGTTCGCGGTTGTTGAGGCCTTCGGCGGGCTCAGTAAGGTGTGCTCTAAATGGGGCGGGAGCGCGGCCGATAACGGGCGCCAAGTAGAGGCGGAAACTTACCAGAGTGGAGATGGGGTTGCCGGGGAAGCAGACAACGGGCACCTCGCCCAAACGCGACAGGCCCTGCGGGCCGCCGGGCTGCTGCGCCACGTGACCGAACCAGCCGTCCTCTTCGAAGATCTGGCGGATTACCTCAAACTTTCCGTGGGAGATGCCGCCGGAGGTGACGATGACATCGGGGCGGTGGGTGATGACTGCTTCGGCGAGGTCCGCGCGCAGGGCAGAAGGATCGTCATTCGTGCGCACGAAGCCGGCCACCTCGATGCCATATTGCGCGGCCAAGGCTGCGAGCATGGGCGCATTGGAATCGGGGATGGTGGCCTCGCCCGCGCCACCGATTTCCGCACCACCGGTGCAGATGAGGATGCGGGCGGGCGCGTACGTGAGGACCTCGGTGAGGCCCTGGGAGGCGAGGGTGGCGATGGAGGGGGCGTCGAGAAGCGCGTGCTCATTGATGAGGGGCGTGCCTGCCGTGACATCGGAGCCGGCACGGCGGATGAACTGCTCAGGGGATGCCGGCACGGTGACGGTGGCGCCCTCCTCGGGGAAGTGCGGGGGCTCGCAGTGCTCGACGGGGACGATGGTGACGGTGCCCTCGGGGATTTTCGCGCCGGTCATGATGGGCAGGGCGGTGCCTTGCGGGAGTGAGCCCGGGGGATCACCCGCCGCGATGGTGCGGCCGACGGTAAAGGTGCCGCCGTGTGTAGTCGGAAGCGCATAGCCATCCATCTGCGAATTATCAAAAGGTGGAAGGTTGTGTTCCGCGCGGTACGTGGCGGCGGCGCGGCGGCCGAAGGCGCTGCTCAGGGGTGTGGAGACCGCGCGGGGTTGTGGAAGGACCGCGCGAACGGCGGCAAGGTGTTCCTCATAGGTGCGCATCAGGTTCCTTCCTGTCACGGAGGCTGGCATAGTGGCAGCCATGGTTGACATACACTACTTTGCCGCAGCCCGCGCCGCCGCGGGGCGCGCGCAGGACACAGCGCAGGCAGCGACGCTGGGGGAGTTGCTGGACGTGTTGCGTGCTCGTCATACCGGCAGCACCGAGGCCGGCATGAGCTTTGCGGAGGTGCTGGAGCGCTGCACCTTCCTGGTGGATGGCGCGAGCGCAAAGGAAGACGCCGTGCTTGCCGACGCCTCCCGCGTCGACGTCCTCCCGCCTTTTTCTGGCGGTTAGTGTCGAGTTCGCAACGGGCTGGTGAAGAAGTTCACCACGCCGGAGACAAGCGCAAGCACAATCGCGCCGATGATGGCGGCACCCCAACCGTCGATGACGAGCGAGTCCATGAGCGCGCTGACGAGGAGCAGGACCGCGCCGTTGATGACGAGCGCGAAGAGGCCCAGTGTCAGGCAGGTCAGCGGTGCGCCGAGGAAGCGGAGCACTGGGGTGACGACCTCGTTGACGATGATGAACACCGCCGCGATGAGCAGGAAATTCTGGGTGGTCGCAGGGGCGATGTCGATTCCGGGGACAATCGCTACCACAGCCCAGAAGGCCACCGCGACGGCAATGACGTTGAGTGCAAAATTGATAAATGTCTTCACAACTGCACTCTAACGCGGAAACTAGCTCTCTGCACCGAAAGCAGCGTCCCAGGCCTTGAGCAGCGTCTCGGTTTCCTCCGCCGTGGTGACGGTGATGCGCACGCCCTCAGGGAAGGCGCGGACGAGGACGTCATTCTCCGCGAGCTGTGCGGCGACCTCCTGCGGGGAGCCCAGCTTCGCAATGGAGTCGGCGGCGAACCAGATGTGGTTGGCCTGGGACTCCGGAACGCCAAAGTCTGCGAAGTGCTTAACCAGGCGGTCGCGCTGCTTAACGGTCTCGTCGGTGCGCTCGCGCAGCTCCTTCTGCGCGGCCAGCGAGGCCGCTGCACCAACCTGCGCCACCGAGTTCACGGAGAAGGGGATGGCCACCTTGCTCAGTGCCTCGATGATCTCGGCGTTGCCGAAGGCATAGCCCAAACGGATGCCGGCCAGGCCATAAGCCTTGGAGAAGGTGCGCAGGCCAATGACGTTGTCGTGGGTGTGGACATAGTCGGTGGCCAGCGGGACGGCATCGTTGCGGTTGTATTCGATGTAGGCCTCATCGAGCGCCACGATGACGTCCTTCGGAACCTTGGCCAAGAAGGCGTCGAACTTTTCCTTGGTGATGATGGAACCGGTGGGGTTATTCGGGTTGCACACGAATATCAGGCGGGTCTTGTCCGTGATGGCAGCCGCCATGGCCTCCAAGTCCACGCGGTGATCCGCGGTGAGCGGAACCTTGACCGGGGTGGCGCCCACGACCTGCGCGAAGATGGGATAAGCCTCGAAGGAGCGCCACGGGAAGACAATTTCATCACCGGGCACCGAGGTGATCTGCACCAGCTGCTGGCAGATGGCGGAGGAACCCGCGCCGGTGGTGACCTGCTCCGGGGTGACGCCAAGGTTTTCGGCGAGTGCCTTGCGGATTTCCACCGCACCCATGTCCGGGTAGCGGTTGACGTGCGCGACGGCAGTCTCCATGGCCTTCAGCGCGCCGGGCAGCGGCTCCTGGGTTGCCTCATTGGAGGAGAGCTTCAAGGCGTGCTCGGCATTCTTGCCGGGGACGTAGACGGGCAGGGAGGAAAGGTCTGGTCGAATCATGTTCTCCACCTTAGGCGTTGCGGGGGCCGCGGGGCCCGAAGTCGAAATCAGCGGTCTGCGGGCCGAAGGCCTGAAGTCCCTTCGGCGCATCGAAAGCGTCGAGGCGCACCTCGAGGAAGGCACCGCGCTCCGGGTGGGCGGCGATATCCTCCAGGGCCTTGGCCAATTCGCCCTCGGTCGAGGCCACGTAGGACTCCATCGTGGTGTCCTTCATGAACACCTTCGGCAGAGCCGTGTAGTCCCACATTTGGATCTCGTTGTACTCGCGCTCCATGCCCAGGATGTAGCGCTCGATGGTGTAGCCATCGTTGTTGACCAGCACGATGATGGGCTTGAGGTCCTGACGCACGATGGTGGAGAGCTCCTGGGCGGTGAGCTGGAAGGAGCCATCACCGATGAAGAGGACGTGGCGGCGCTCCGGGTTAGCCAGCTGCGAACCGAGGACGCACGGCAGGGTAAAGCCGATGGAACCCCAGATGGTGGAGTTAATGTACTGCACGCCCTCGGGCATGCGCTGCTGGCCCAGACCGATATTGGAGGTGCCGGCCTCGGCGATGACCACGTCATCTTCCTGGATGAAGCCGAGCATCTGCGGCCAGATGCGCTCCTGGGTCAGCGGGGCATCCGGGTTCGGCTCGAAGGGCTCGGGCTCGAAAGCCGCGCTTGTCGATGCCCCAGCTTCCGGGATGCGGTCGAGGAGGACGTCGAGAAGCTCCAGCGTATTGATGCCCACGAAGTACTCGCCGTCAGCGTTGAGGTGCTGGTCGCCGAAGTTGTAGACGCGGGCATCGGCCAGGTTGTGGGTGAAGGAGCCGGAGTTGACCTCGATGAAGCGCGGGTTTGTGGTGACCAGGAAGTCGGACTTTTCGATGCGCTCCTGCACGCCCGGTGCCGACGCCGCGCCGTTGTAGGTGCCGATGAAGAGCGGGTGGCGCTCAGACAAGATGGCCTTGCCAGAAGAGAGCTGGGAGTAGGGCAGCTGGGCCTTGTCGATGATGGCGCGGAACTTCTCCGTGAAACCGTGGCGGTTGGTGTCCTGGTCGATGAGGATGATCGGGTCCTTGGCCTTCGCGAGGCGTTCGAGCACGTAGTCCGCAGCGGCGTTCAGGCGCTCGGGATCGGAGGGAGCGAGCTCGGTGGAGAAAGGCTCGTCGGGGACCTCGATGGTCAGGTGAGTGATATCGGAAGGAATCTGGATGTGCACTGGGCGCTTTTCGCGCAGGCAGGTGTGCAGGGCGCGGTCGAATTCCTCGACCACGTTCATGGGGGACACACGCGTGGCCACCTCGGTGAAGGGGGCGAAGGAATCCAGCATGTTGGCAAAGTCGCCGTCGGCAAGCGAGTGGTGCAGGTTCCAGCGGAATTCGGTCGCATACTGCGGCGGCGCGCCCGCCAGCGACACCAGCGGGACGTGCTCGGCACGTGCACCCGCGATGCCGTTGAGGGCGGAGAGCTCGCCCACGCCATAGGTGGTGAGCAGGCAGCCGACGCCTTTCTGGCGGGCATAGCCGTCGGCGGCATAGGCGGCGTTGAGCTCGTTGCAGGCGCCGACGAAGCGGATGCCCTCGGAGGCCTCAATCTGCTCGAGGAAGCTCAGGTTGAAGTCACCGGGCACGCCGATGATTTCAGTAATGCCGATGGCCTTGAGGCGGTCCAGGATGAAATCACCAATGGTGGTCTGCATGATGAGGGTCCTTTCTATTTGTTACGGGCGTCGTGGCGCTTCTTGCCCAGCCAGATGAGGGCCAAGGTCACAATCCAACAGGGTAGGACAATGGCGCCGGTGCGGTAGTCGGGCAACATGAACATCAAAACGATGACGAGCGCGAAGAAGGCCAAGCACAGGTAGTTAGCGATGGGGTAGAGGGGCGCGCGGAAGGCGGCGTTCGGGCAGCGCTTGCGGAAGTTCAGGTGTGCAAGGGCGATGGCGGACCAGGAGATGAGCTCCGCGCCAACGATGATGGCGAGGAGAACGATCAGGATCTTGCCCTCGAAGAGGAAGTTAAGCAGCACAGCCGAGCCCATGAGTAGGGCGTTGAAAAGCAGAGCGCGAACCGGCACGCCCTTGGTGCTGACGGAGTTGAAGAAGGGCGGGGCTTGGCCGCCGCGGGAAAGATCCCGCAACATGCGCGCGCCGGAGAAGGTCATGGTGTTGAACACGGAGACGGCGGCGACGAGCACGATGAGGTTGAGGCCCGTGGCCGCGGCACTAATGCCCAAGGTGCTCAGCGCGCGCACGAAGGGTGAGGTGGAGGTATCAAGTTCGTTCCACGGAGCGAGCAGCACGATGATGCCGATGCCGCCGACGTAGAAGATGAGAATGCGCCAGATCACGTTGTTGATGGCCTTGGGCAGGCTCTTGGCGGGATCTTGGGCCTCGCCTGCGGCGGTGCCGATGGAGATGATGCCGCCGAAGGAGAAAATTACGGCGACGAGGGAGAAGAGCACACCGGCGGCACCGTTGGGGAAGAAGCCGCCGTGCTCGGTGATATTGCTCAAGCCGAGGGCGGGCTCCGGGGTGAGGCCAAAGACGATGGCCGCGCCGACGACGATCATGAGGATGAGCGCGGCGACCTTGATGAGGGAGAGCCAGAACTCCGCCTCGGCGAAGGCTCCGACGTGCACCAAGTTGATGGCGGTGACGATGACGAGCGCGACGAGGGCGGTGAGCCAGTGCGGGATGCCAGGGAACCAGAAATCCATGATGGTGCCCGCGGCGGTGAGTTCCACCATGCCGACGACGATGGTGGTAAACCACCAGTTCCAACCGGTGACAAAGCCAGCGATGGGCCCGATGTATTCGCGGGCGTAGGCGCTGAAGGAGCCGGCGACGGGGTGCTCCACGGCCATCTCACCGAGCATGCGCATGATGAGGAAGATGATGAAGCCGCCGATGGCGTACGCAGCGATAACGCCGGGACCGGCCTCCTGGATGGAGGCACCGGAGCCCAAGAAGAGGCCCGTGCCGATGCATGAGCCGAAGGCGATCATTTGCAGGTGGCGCGATTTCATGCCGCGCTGCAGGCCGTCGTCTGTGCTGGCGTTGTCGCTGGCGACAACGTCCTGTGCCCGGACGGAATTGTTGGTTGTGGTCATGTAGACGCCCTTCATGAACGTATATGTGTGACGTGGGTCATTTAGCTGTAGGAGATTATTGCGCAGCACAGTTTTGTTTGTCACTAGACAATATTCGGAAGTATCTTTGACATATGTCAAAAGTGACACCCCCGCAGCTGACGAGCATCCAGGATATCGTCGACGAATGCGCCCAGATCCTGCAGCGCTCCGTTGAGGTGACCACCCCCGCCATCGCGGTGATTGCGGCTAGTGCGCAAATCGGTGCCATCGATAAGAACAGGGCGGCCTCCATTCTTAATCGCACCCCGCCCCCGGAGCCCATCCCGTGGATGCTCAGCTTCGGAATCCAAGAGGCTGTGCTGCCGGTACGCCTGCCCGCCAACCCGCGCTATGACATGCTGCCCCGCGTGGTCATTCCCCTGCGTCACGAGGACAGGCTGGTGGGCTACCTGTGGATCATCGATGAGCCCGCGCTGGGCGACGCCCCCTTGGCCCGCCTGGATTCATTGCTTGCGCCCCTTGCCAGGCTTATCGACGCACGCGATGCACCCCTCGCTGCCCGCGCCCAACAACTCGGTGAGCTGGCCCGCGAGGTGCTCACAGGTGATCCGGCTGCGCTGGCCGGTGCGCGGGAGCGCGATCTCTTGCCCTCCGATGGTGAGCTGACCGTGCATCGCGTGCTGGTGGAAGGCGATCAGCGTGCGGTGGCCGTGGAGCTTGCGCGCCCCTTGGTGCGCCGGCCCTTCTTGGTCGCGGATTCCCACGATTCCCTCGTGCTCGTTGAGTGCCGCCGCGACGACAAGGACACCGAGGCCCTCATGGAGGAGCTGCAGAGTGCCGCGCTTGTCACCGGCGCTGAGGTGGTGGCGCGTGGCTCGGCGCCGACGGCCCCGCAGGCGCGACTCATGGCGGACGTGGCCAAACTCTGCGGCCAGGATTCGCTGCGCTGGGAGGAGGCCGGTGCGTGGCGGCTGCTGCGCGGGTGGGAGCTGACCCAAGCAACGGTGGTGGAGATGAGCCCGGATGCCGCCGTGCTTCTCGACGACCCTCGCAACTCCTACTGGCAGACCCTGCTGACCTACTTTGAGCATTCCCGCAACGTCTCTGCGACCGCCGCTGCACTCTACATTCACCGCGCCACGCTGCACTATCGCCTCGACCGCGTCCGTGAGATTCTCGGGCCCGGCGTGCTGGATGATGGCTGGCGCTGCGCGGCTCTCTACGTTGCCCTTAAGCTGCATGCGGCGCTTCAGGGAAAGAATAGGGAAGCCCCATTTTGTCCCTAGGGGAAGCGCTCAGGTAGAGTGATGGACGATTCATTGCGAATCGCTGGAGACGTGCCAGAGCGGCCGAATGGGGCTCCCTGCTAAGGAGTTGACTTACTTGCGTAGGTCCGGAGGTTCAAATCCTCTCGTCTCCGCAAACTACAGAACCCGAGTCATCGTTTCACCGGTGGCTCGGGATTTTACGTTTTCAGTTCCTTCGTATGCCGACAGCCCGTGAGCAGGGAACTTAGAATGAAGGCGCTGACCTTAATCTGTGCTGGCTGGGAGCGTCATGGAGTTACTAAAAGAGCCAATTTGGGATGTGGAAAGTAACGCGAACATCGATCCCGATGAGAACTTTGTCCGAATATTTTGTTCTTTCCAAAATTCATGAGTGCTATTCCCCTCAGCCACTTCCCAAAGCAACGAACGGCATAGTGAGGTGGGGGATGAAAAAGAAGTAAATATCGGGCGAATGTGCTTGATGGCGAAATGGGGCAGGGGTGGTTCCGAAGAATTTTTGGTCGCCTAATTCAGCACTAGCGGCAGGACCAATACACCGGTTGAGAGCGCGAGCATGCCTAAGCAGTTGATCCAGAATTCACTGTCGAGGAAGTGGGCGCGGACACGGGCTGCTGAGGCTGCGCAGAAATATGCGATGACTCAAAACATGGATGCGATTCCTACGCTTGGGAACCAGAGTCCGTCGATGACTCCTGTGGCTGCGCGGCACTTGATGACAATGAGCGCCCACCACCAGTCTTTGGGGCGCTGGTTAACCCGAGTCTCAAAAGACTAGGGTTTGCGGGGAAGGGGAGGGATTATATGCCTTCTTGTGCGCCCTCGCAACAAATCTTGAGGAAGTTTATACAATAGTCTACATTTTACATCTTTTGCTTCCAATTATCCCTACTGGATGTAACTCTAGGGGTGTCCGATTTTCAGCCATCTTTTCTAGAAAGGATTATGGACATGTATCGTCTCAAGAAATCTACGCGTTTAGTGGTGCTGGTTGCGGCAGCAACAGTTTTTGCACCAGTCAATGCTAGTGCCGGTACTGAGACTGACCTCGCTGAGTCGACTCAGAATAATGCCTCTCAGTCTTCTGTTTCCTCAGAAGTTGCGGAAAAAGCAGATTCCTATGTTTTCCTTCAGGGAGACCAATTCGCGATTGCTAGAGAGGCAGAAAGCGCTCTTTCGCAAAAGGAACTGCAAGAAATCAAAAATGAAGTAGAGACTCAGAACGAAAGGATCAGCGAGGCCAAGGCTGATAGTAACCTTGAGATGAAGGTGGCGGGAGACTCGATAACTTTCTGGGAAAAAGGGCCGAAGATTTCGAGCGCTGATGATGATGACATTGATCCATACTTTCAAGAGGGTCGGAATGGAATTGAATTCCATGGGACTTATGTGAGGGTGCTACTGTCTAAAACGACGATTAACCGGGTGGGTGGCGGTGTCACAATCGCTGGAGTCTGGATTCCCGAGCCAGTTCTTTCCAAAATCCTAGCTACTGGAGGGGCTATTGCTGGTCTTGCGCCCGGTGGTATGTATGCAGACTATGGCATTGGTTCGATTGTGGCTGGCGCTTTCACACATAATGCATATCCTCAGCGGGTTGGTTTTCAATAAATTATCCTTCCTCTAAACAGAAAGGGATTTAGGGAAAGGTAATTGGAATTTTGCCATATGGATGTTTCTGCATTGTTCAGATAACAGTCCAAGAGAATCTGCCGCCTGGCAAGAATAGAAATGGTTCTGGAGAGTAAAATATGTGGAAAAAGATATTGGCCACTGTGGGCGTTTTATTGATGATGCTTTCCGCTCAACTTCAGTGGCCGTATGGGGTCACGATTGCTCTAGCAATTTTGGTCATTTTCCTTGTGTTTGTTCCATCTGGGAAGAAGTAAATATCTGAGCAGAGGTGGGTATTTTAGCGGGCCTGCCTCTGTTTTAGATTGATTATTTATTAAGTTATGAAACAAAATACTATTTCTATAGTAGGCAGGCTAGCTCTTTTCTTTCTGGCTAGCGTATCTTTTGGGGCCACGGCTTCATCAATATCTACTGCTCAACAGAGGAATTTCGATCCTCTTTCATATATTGAAAGTGGAGATGAGGTGCAGGTGGGTCCTCCCCGAGGGGCGGTGACGTGTTCTGTGACTATCATTTCCCAGCAGCGGGCCTTGACTGCCGGTCATTGTGGTGAAAGTGCGGATGAAGTGTATTCGAAAGGTAGGCGTATTGGAAGTATTGGTGAAAACTACTTGTGGAGTAACCAAGGGATAGATGGCTCTTCCGGTTTCGGGGTGCGTAGCGGGGTG
>NZ_KV816307.1:0-11624 GCF_001814395.1 Corynebacterium sp. HMSC059E07 | reverse complement strand
GCCGACACCAAACAACAACAAACAACTCAATACAAACAACGAAGAGACCGTTAAAGCACAACCGCTTTAACGGTCTCCTTCTCGTTTTCCCAACGCGGCAAGTCTGCACTTCCAGGTCTGAACAAATGGCTTTTTACTGACCGATTCATTAGGCCCCGCCTCGGCAATTGGGCCTAATCATGTTCACCTGAAAGCGCTGATAAACAAGGCTCATACCCACCCGGGTAGCTGCCTAGTTCCTAACTACTGCGAAAGGGCCATGGAAGTATGATTTACCCCACTTATGCTAGGGCGTCTTGTCCTCATACAGAATTGTAAACTGGGCATCGAGCTTTCTGGCTTAGGAGCTAACCTGGTCCGCGGTTAGGGTACGGAGACGATGTTTGAATTCCTTTTATTTCTCGTTCCTTCAGTGCTTTATATCCTTTTTCAACGCAAGAGAATTGGGGTTTCTCAAGCTCGGAAAAATGTGGGTTGGCAATGGGGAAATTGGCAAACAGTAGTACTAAGCATCATCCTTTTCCCCGTGCTTTTTGGATTAGGATACGCTGGTATCCGTGTGGTGTCGTCGGCTAGTCTGGCCATACCGGGGGTGGTTCTTTCTCAAGGGGTAAGCCTTGCTGTCATTTTCAGGGCTATAGGTGAGGAAGTTTTCTTCCGAGGATTTCTTGGCGGCTTACTTCTTCGATCCTGCGGGTTTTGGGGTGGTAACACGCTCCAAGCCGGACTTTTTCTTTTGCCTCATTTTATGTTGTTGAGCTTCGATGCGCAGTTGTGGCCCATACTTCCGGTTCAGTTTCTCTGCGGGTGGATACTGGGAGTGGTGCGATACCGCTCGGGTAGCGTCATTGAATGCGCGATATTGCACGCTGCTATTAACCTTGCAATTGGACTGCTTGCGGGATAAGCGAAGGATTGTGCGCGGGCGCTCAGGGCGGTTAGTGGCTGTCAATTCGCACCAAAGATTGCGGCGCGTGCCTATTTGTCACGTAGCAGTCCTCGTACGGCTTCGCGGACACTCTTCTGTATCCAGTTAGATTCCCAAGACAGACTTCGCAATGAAGAAGTAGACGATCAAACCCGTTGCGTCACAGAAGGTGGAGATGAATGGGTTGGAGAAGACCGCAGGGTCCGCGCCAACAGTCTTAGCCACAATGGGCATGAGTCCGCCTACCGTCGCGGACATCGAACAAATGAGAAACAGGGTGGAGCCGATGACGAGGCCGATATCTAGGCCATAGATGACCGTTGCCAAGACAAGCCCGGCCAGCCCCAGTACAGCGCCCAGCAACATTCCGACGCGCAGCTCGCGCCACATGACTGCCAAGAGGTCGCGCGTGCGGACGTCGCCAAGCGCGAGCGCGCGGGTCACAGTAGTAGCTGCCTGGTTTCCTGTATTGCCGCCCGTGCCGGTGAGCAGAGGGATGAACAGAGACAGTACAACTGCTTTGGCCAAGGTGTCTTCGAAGGAATCGAGAACCCGCACAGTCAACAGCGCTGACACAGCGAGCACGAGCAGCCAGAGAATGCGGGAGCGGACGAGCTTGAGAAGGGGCGTCGACAAGTACGGCTGCTGGAGCGCTTCCGTACCACCGGAGCGCGCCGAGTCCTCGCTGTCCGCTTCCTCCATAATGTCGGTTGCATCGTCCCAGGTAAGAAGGCCAACGAGTCGGTGTGAATCATCTACAATCGGCAGCGCCAGCATGTCGAGGGGCAAGAACCAGCGGACGGTCTCTTCGGCGTCGGCAGTCGCGTATGCATAAACTGGCTCGTTCATGATGTCCTCAATGAGAATGCCGCGTTCAGCCGTGAAGAGCTCGCGCAGGCTGACGACGCCCACCAGACGCCGGTCCTTACGCGTCACAGGAACGGTATAGATGGTTTCCAGCTCATCGGCGTTGTCGCGGAGGGTGCGCAGGGCATCTTCCATGCTCATTTCCGGGTGGATATTGGGTACCTCCGGCGACATACGGCGGCCGACGGATCCCTTCGTGTACCCGAGAATCACTCCGGTCACATCGCGCTGGGTCTGCGTCAGCGAGCGGAGGAGGCGATCCGCAATTTCCGCAGGAAGCTCGTCCAGCAGGGCCACGCGGTCTTCGGGATCCAGCTCGTCGAAGAATTCGTAGACATCGGCGTTGCCCAACTCGTCAATGATGTCCGCTTGGTGTTTGGCATCAAGTGCATCGAAGACCGCGATAGATTTTTGACGCGGCAGCAGCCTTAACGCCAATGCGGCGCGGAGAGCATTCTGGCGCTCCACAATCGCGATGAGCTCTTGACGTGGAACGCGAGCTAAGAGTTCTTGGAGCCGAGGAGCCTTTTGGGGGTCGATGGCGTCTTCTTGCTTGAGCCACTCCTCAACAATTTCGGCGGCCTGCTCAATCGTTTCTGCCATCGGCCTTTCGCCCTTCTACTCGACGTCAACCTCCTCAGACTACGCCATGGAGCGCTGCGTAGCCTTTTCACGTATGTACTATTGCGGCATGCTTTCCCTTTACCGTGATTTCTCGGACAATGACGTCGTCAGCTCTATTCTGGGCTACGAGGAAACAGAGTTCCTCTTCGTTGTGGCAGATGTGCCGAAGAAGTGGGTGAGCGATGATCCCTACGCTGAGGACAAGACGCATATTCAGCTCATGAACATGCCTGGAGTCGCCCTGAAAATTTTGCCTGAGGGCGAGCTGATTACTGGTGACGTCGGCGTGCGCTATCCGCAGCTCTTCCAGACAGCCGCAGGAAAGACGCTGTGGGATCCGCGCGAAGTTGCAGAGCTTGAGCCTTTCACGGTGATTCATGCTCGGGGTAGCCACCACTTCCACGAGAGGAGCAAAGCACACTATGTCGATATCTGGGAGATCCTCCCAGACGTGGATGACACAGACATGGAGCAACTCCTCGCTCGGATTGCCGTTCCGGTAGAGCTTGATTCCAAGTTCGGTCCGTTGGTGCTCGATCGCAGTACGAACACGTTCGACGGTAGGGCAGAAGAGCTCGGAGTTGATTTCAGCATCTGGTACGAAGGGGAGGAGCTTCTCCTCGCGGAGAGCGCGAACCTGAGGCGAAAATTCAAGGCACCCCTCACCGTTATCAATAAGGTCCTCAGTGCTGAGTTCATCGATGAGGCCCGGCGCTTTGCCGCCAAAAAAGCTCTTCGAGCTGCGAACCGCTGGCGCCATGACGTCGCCCTGTCCGAGGGCGCAAACGTCCCGGCACCTGAGCTCACGGCCGGCGACGTATACGCCAAACTCACGCCCGTTGCCGTTGAAGTCCCCCAACGCGGACACCTCAGCGTGGAATTCGATGATGGCTATCTTTTTGGTGGGCACGCCGTGACGGTGAAGACTAAACGCAGCGGTGCACCCGCAGCCCTTGAGCTCGACGCTTAGTGCTGTTCGCGCATCCGCGTGATGACATTGTGCGCGGAAATGAGGCACATCGGTACACCAACACCCGGTACCGTCGTACCGCCCGCGTAGTACAGGTTCTTGAGTTTTCGCGAGGCATTGCGCCCGCGGAAGAAGGCGGATTGCCGCAACGTATGCGCGGGTCCCACCGCGCCACCAGCCCAGGAGTTGTAGCGCCGCGCAAAATCAGAGGGGCCGACCGTCCGGCGCACCACGATGCGCTCAGCAAAGTCGGGAATGCCAAGCCACGTGCCGAGTTGGTGAATCGCGGCATCGGCAATTGCGCCAACGCGGGGCGATTCTTCTTCGCCATAGGCGTTACCCGCGCCGAAGTTTTCCTCCGCCGGCACGGGGACCAGCACAAAGAGATTCTCGCAGCCCTCCGGCGCCACGGCAGGATCCGTCGCGGAGGTCTTCGACACGTAGATGGACTCGGACGCCCCCAGCGGGCGCGAAGCCTCCGGAGCGTGATACACCGCCCGGAAATCGGGCTCCCAGTCCTTGCTGAAAAGAAGGGTGTGGTGGGCCAGCTCCGGCAGCGCGCCCCGCACGCCGAGGAAGACCAACACCGTGCCGAGGCCCGGGTCGCGTCGCGCGAAATAGCTCTCGGGATAGGTCCGCGCCGACTGAGGCAGCAGAGAAGTCTCAGTATGGCGCAGGTCCGCCGCGGAAACGACGGCCTCGGCGGAGATGAAGCGGCCGTCGTCCAGCCGCACGCCAGTCGCACGACCTTCCGCGCACTCAATCGCCGTCACCGCCGTATCCATGAGGAAGGTTGCGCCTTGTGCCTGGCGCGCAATCGCCGCGACCACCGCGGCGAAACCACCTTGCGGGTAGCACACGCCTTCGACTAAATCGGTGTGGCTCATCAAGGAATACAGCGCCGGTGCAGCTGTTGGCTCCGTGGACAAAAACACCGCCGGGTAGGTCAGCACCTGGCGCAGGCGGTAGTCCTGAAACTGTGCTGCCACCAGCCGGTCCAAGGACCGAGTGAGAAGTAGCGCCAGCGAACCCAGCCGCGTGAGCACGTCCCGGGTTAAAAGCTGCGTGGGGTGGGAAAACGTGGTGTACAAAAAGCTGCTTAGCGCCACGGCATAGATATCAGAGGAACGCGCTAAGTAGGCGCGCACGCGCTCGCCTGCGCCCGGCTCGATGGACTCAAAAAGCCGAACAACGTTGTCCACGCCGCTGTGAATGTCGAGGAAGGCGCCGTCGTCGTTGTAGACGCGATAGGCGGGGGAGAGGTCAACCAAGTCCAGCTCGCGCGCGGTGCTCGTCCCGCAGGCACGGAAAAACTCGTCGAAGGCTTCCGGCATGAGGTACCAGGACGGGCCCGTATCGAAGCGGAAACCGTCGACCTCCAGTTCGCCTGCGCGCCCGCCGACGCTGTGCTGCTTCTCGACGACCACCACGTCCCAACCCTCACGCAGCAACAGCGCCGCGCTGGCCAGGCCAGCGATGCCCGCGCCGATGACGACAACACGCTTGCCCATAGCTACTTCACCGCCGATGCCGCTGCCCGGCTCACCAAGAATGCCTTGCGTGCCGGCGAGACGGAGACTCGTGTCGTGAGAATATCGGCGGCGGGGGTGGCCGCGAGCTGGTCGGTGAGCTCGGTAAACAGGGCCGTCGCAGCCGCCACGCCCACCCGCGAACCACGCGGCAACTTCTCCATCGCGCCGCGCGCTACAGCCAGGTCGCGCCGAATATCAGCGATGATTGCCGTTTTCCGCTCCTCATCCAAGCTGGCCGGGTCCGGCAGGTCCGGGAAATAGGAGCGGCCCAGCTCTGCGGAATCCTCGCGCAGGTCGCGCAAGAAATTGATCTTCTGAAAGGCCGCGCCCAGGCGCCGCGCGCCTTCCTCGATTCCGGACGGGCGGGGCCCGCCGGCGTAGAAGGCGTCCAGGCACAAGAGCCCAATGACCTCCGCGGAGCCGCACACGTAATCCTCGAAGGAGTCGTGGGTGTGCGTGCGGTGCGTCAGATCGCAACGCATGGAGGAAAAGAACTGTGCAACGTGCTCATCGCTGAACCCGCAACGCCGCGCGGAAAGCGCAAAGGCATGCACGATCGGATCAGCGTGAAAACGCTGGGACGGGGCGGCGCGGACGGTGGCCTCGTAGGCGTCGAGAAGCACGGCGGCGTCCTGGGGATCGAGCCCGGCGTCGACGATTTCATCGGCGGTGCGCACCATGGCGTATAAATTTCGGATGTCCACCCGGACCCTGGGGGAAAGAAGCCGCGTGGCCAGGGAAAAACTGGTGGAGTAGTGGCGCATGATTTGAGCCGCGGCGGCTTCGGCACAGCGGTCGTAATGTTCCAGAGCGGAAAGAGATGCGCGCATGGAGCATATTTTAGACCACACGCGTCACATAACTTACCCAGGGCAGGATAGGGTAGGGACGTTACTTTCCCCATCTATAAGGAGAACACGTCCATGACAACCCCAACGATGACTGCTGCGGCTCGCGCCGTCGACCTGTTCAAACAATACGGTCAGGGAGATACCGCAGTTACCGCGTTGGACCACGTCGACGTTGAGTTCGCGCGCAATACCTTTACCGCCATCATGGGCCCTTCGGGCTCCGGCAAGTCCACGCTCATGCACACCATGGCGGGGCTCGATTCGGCGACGTCCGGCTCGGCCTTCATCGGTGACACCGACATGTCGCAGCTCAGCGACAAGGATATTACCGCCCTGCGCCGCGACCGCTTGGGCTTCATCTTCCAGTCCTTCAACCTGGTGCCCACGCTGACCGCGGCAGAGAACATCACGCTGCCCACCGATATCGCTGGCAACAAGGTAGATAAGGAATGGTTCGATGAGGTCACTTCCCGTCTGGGCCTGTCCAACCGCTTGAACCACCGCCCATCAGAGCTCTCCGGTGGCCAGCAGCAGCGCGTGGCTTGCGCGCGCGCTCTGGTTTCGCGCCCGGAAATCATCTTTGGCGATGAACCGACCGGCAACCTGGACTCCAACTCTTCCGCCGAGGTGCTCGATATTTTGCGCACCGCAGTGGATCAGGACGGCCAGACCGTCGTCATCGTGACGCACGATGCGAAGGCCGCATCCTACGCAGACCGCGTGGTCTTCCTTGCTGATGGTCGCCTGGTCAACGAGCTGAACAACCCGACCATGGAGTCCATCCACGCCGTGATGGCAGAAATCGAGGGCTAGAGCATGGCCACAAAGAACACCATGCGCACGGTGTCCGTGCGCAATATTCTCGCGCACAAGCTGCGCCTTGCCTTGACCCTGCTGGCGGTGGTGCTCGGCACCGCCTTCATCTCGGGGTCCTTTATGTTCACCAAATCTTTGTCGAACACCTTCGACTCTGCGGTATCCACGGCATTTACCGGTGTGGATGCGGCCGTAAGCCAGAAGGAAGGCGGCCCAAACCTCGACCAGAAAATGCGCGATGACATCGCCGCCGACCCCGACGTGCGCGCGGTCAACATGCAAAGCAGCCAGACCGTCGTGGTTGCCAACAAGGATGCCGAGGCTTTTCAAACCGGTGGCGGCACCTCCAGCGTGCAGCCCTACTACCCGGAGGACCAGTCCGTCGGTGAGCCCGCCACGCTTGTCGACGGCTCCGCGCCTCACGGGACCGGCGAGGTTCTCATCAACGACTCGGCTGCGGAAGAGTTCGACATCAAGATCGGCGACAGCCTCCTCGTGGTCCACCCGGACCAGCGTGATGAGGTGAAGGTCGTGGG
Organism: Corynebacterium sp. HMSC059E07; assembly: GCF_001814395.1. Taxonomy (NCBI): domain Bacteria; kingdom Bacillati; phylum Actinomycetota; class Actinomycetes; order Mycobacteriales; family Corynebacteriaceae; genus Corynebacterium; species Corynebacterium sp. HMSC059E07. Next base: position 4,500 of record NZ_KV816307.1, on the reverse strand, counting down.
CGTCGTCAAGCCTGTGGTGGACCAAGGCCCTAGCCTGACGCTGCTCATGGACCACGAGGCCTTCGTCGAGCGATACGGCAATTCCGAACAGCTGAAGGTCGCTGCGGCCGAGGGAGTGAGCGCCGATGCGCTCGTGGATCACCTCAACGAGACCTTCGAGGTTAAGGCGGAATCTGGCCAGAAGCTGGCCGATGAGATTTCGGATCAGATTTCCTCTGCCCTGAAATTCGTCAACTACTTCCTCATCGCCTTCGGCCTCATCGCGCTGCTGGTGGGCACGTTCATCATCGCGAACACGTTCTCCATGATCGTGGCTCAGCGCACCAAGGAGTTCGCGCTGCTGCGCGCACTCGGTGCATCCCGCGGCCAGATTACGCGCTCGGTGGTGACGGAGGCCTTCATCGTGGGCCTCGTGGGCTCTGCCGTGGGCGTGGCAGCGGGCATGGGCCTGGTGGCGATCATTAAGGCCGTCTTCGAAGCCAAGGGCATGCCCATGGGCGGCGGCCTGGGCCTGAGCTTGAGCGCTGTGCTTGTGCCGTTGATTCTGGGCGCATTGGTCACCATCGTTTCCGCGTGGGCACCGGCGCGCCGGGCAGGCGCGGTCAAGCCCGTGGAAGCCATGCGCACCACCGAGTCCGCGGCGGGCGCTTCGCTGCTGGTGCGCAGCGTGCTGGGCGGGCTGCTGCTCGTCGTCGGCATTATTTTTGCGCTCGTGGGCGTGCTTGTCGACGCCTCCACGGGCATCCGCGCCACACTCGTGGGCCTCGGCTCGCTCAACCTCATCCTCGGCTTCTTCCTTGCGGGACCGGCCATCTCCTTGCCTATCGTTCCGGCGATCGGCCGCGTGGTTGGCGCGCCCTTTGGCGCGGTCGGCAAGCTGGCATCGACGAACTCGGCGCGCAATCCGCGCCGTACCGCGGCGACTGCGTTCGCTCTCATGCTGGGCGTGGCGCTGGTGACATCGATCGGCATGTTGGGTGCGACGATGAAAACCTCGGTGGCCGACGCCGTCGAGCAGGACGCCCGCGCGGACTTCTTGCTGTCCGGGCCGACGTCTGGAAACTTCCCGACGCCGAACGAGACGGTGCAGCGCGCCCGCGATACCGAGGGCGTCGGACAGCTCGTGGCGATGAGCACAGCACCCCTGCAGGTGGATGGTCAGGCCTCGATGAATTATGGTCCGGAAATGATGATCAGCCAGGTCATCGATGGCAACGCCGATGACATGCTCAACCTCACTCTGGTCGACGGTGCATTGAATACGGGTGAGGAACCGGGCTTCATCGCCGACTCTGCCCTGGCTGAGAAGCAAGGTTGGGAGGTCGGCCAGAGCTATGAGCTGGCGGGGCCCGATCCCTCGCGTACCGCGCAGGTAAAACTCCTCGGCACCTATGAACCTTTCCAGATGCTCCCGGGCTTGGCCGTGTCCCAATCCGCGGTAGAAGAGGTCATCGACCCCAGCAGCCTCGACGTCACGGTGGTTTCCGTCAATGCGGAAGAAGGCTATGACAAGGAGAAGCTGCGCGCCAACCTGGAGAAGTCCGTCAAGGACCTCGTTGTGGTACAGGTGCGCACCAGCGAGGAATACGCCGGCGAGGCCGCCGGAATGATTGACCAGATGCTCACGATTCTCTACGCGCTGCTGGCTTTGGCTGTGGTCATCGCTGTCCTGGGCATTGTCAATACCCTCACCCTCGGCGTGATCGAACGCCGACAAGAGATCGGTATGCTGCGCGCGGTGGGTACTCAACGCCGCCAGATTCGCACAATGATCACGGTGGAATCGGTACAGATCGCCCTCTTCGGCGCGCTCATGGGCATCCTCATGGGATTGGGGATGGGGTGGTCCTTCATCTCCGTGCTTTCCGACGAAGGCCTCGATTCCGCGACGGTGCCGTGGATGATGCTCGCGGTCATGTTCGTGGGCTCGGGAATCGTCGGCGTGCTGGCGGCCCTGTGGCCGGCGCAGCGCGCGGCGAAGACCCCGCCGCTGGACGCAATCGCCGACTAGCGCAGCCTGCGGCTGCACAAGGGGCGTGGCCTGTGGCTGCACAAGGGGCGTGGGAGGTGGGTTAGGCCAGCAGCGAGCCGACCCACGCTCCGCGCCAGGCCACGATGATTCCTAGGCCGATGGTCCAGAAGAGATAACGCGCCAAGCGCCACCAGCGCTTGGCCTTTATCATTTCTCCGAGTTCCTTGGCCATCGTGGACCACGTGGATAGCCCGCCGGCGAGTCCGGCCGCCAGTAGGGGAAGGAAGTACTCGGGGGCGTGTGCATGCGTGGCTAAGCCATAGGCCACACCGGCCACCGCCGCGCCGACGAGGTTGGCGGCAAAGGTACACGTGGGGGAGGGGAGCACACGGGTGAGCAAGTAGCGCCCGCAGCCGCCAACAAAGCCACCGGCGAGGACCGCCAAGATGGAGAAGATCATGCGCGGCCTCGGGAAGCAATGAGGTCACCTATTAGGTATGCCGCGGTGCAGCCAATGATCGTCGCCAGGACGTACGCTCCCGCCCGCGCCGGGCTAAAGCCCGAGGTGAGGTAGGCAAAGGCGGCAAAGCTGGTGAAGCCGCCCAGAAATCCTGTGCCCCAGAATGCCGGGGGTTTGGCATAGCCCATGACAGTGCTGCCTACAACATTGATGAGCAGCAGCGGCAGCGCGCCACCCCCGAGAAGTGAAGTAAGGCCGAAACGAGTCAGCGCCCCGAGCGCGGTCCCGCAGCCCACAAGAAGGATCTGTGGCATAGGCACCATCCTAATTGGGATGCGAAACCAGCGTGAAGCAGGCAAGCTTAGGGTGTATCCACGTCTCCAAGGAGGAACCCACCATGGCACACGAGCGCGCCGGCCAGCTAGCCCAGCCTTCCGATCTCATCGATATCGCAGAACTAGTCACCGCGTATTACACCCGCACCCCCGATGCAGATAACCCCGACCAGCAGGTCGCCTTCGGCACCTCAGGGCACCGCGGCTCCGCCTTGGATACCGCCTTCAACGAGGCTCATATCTTGGCGATTACCCAGGCCATCGTGGACTACCGCGCTGAGCAGGGGACCACGGGCGCCATTTTCATCGGCCGCGATACCCACGCTTTGTCCGAGCCCGCCATGGTCTCCGCCCTTGAGGTTCTCCTTGCCAATGGGCTGGAGGTTCGCGTGGATGACCGCGGACGCTACACCCCGACCCCGGCCGTCTCCCACGCCATCCTGACAAACCCGGGCACCGATGGCATCGTGATCACTCCCTCCCACAACCCGCCGCGCGATGGTGGCTTCAAGTACAACCCGCCGACGGGCGGCCCAGCAGACACGGATGCCACCGACTGGATTGCAGCCAAGGCCAACGACTATCTGCGCTCCGGGCTCGATGGCGTCAAGCGCGTGGCGGTTGACGGCGTGCTCGATGAGCGCTGCGTGAAGCACAACTACCTCGACTCCTACGTGGGTGACCTAGCCAACGTTGTGGACATGGCGGCCATTAAAAAGGCCGGTGTGCGCATCGGCGCGGACCCGATGGGCGGCGCCTCGGTGGACTACTGGGCGGCCATCGCCGAGCACTACGGGCTCAACATGACGGTGGTGAACCCAGAGGTAGACGGCACCTTCCGCTTTATGACTCTGGATACTGACGGCAAGATCCGCATGGACTGCTCCTCCCCGGACGCTATGGCTTCGTTGGTTCAGAACCGCTCCAAGTACGACCTGGCCACGGGCAACGACGCGGATTCTGATCGCCACGGCATCGTCACCCCGGATGCGGGTCTGATGAACCCGAACCACTACCTAGCGGTGGCCATTGAGTACCTGTTTAGCCACCGTCCCGAGTGGGGTGAGGCCGGGGTGGGCAAGACCTTGGTGTCTTCCTCCATGATCGATCGCGTCGTGGCCAGCCTGGGCCGTGAGCTCGTGGAGGTTCCGGTGGGCTTCAAGTGGTTTGTGCCGGGGCTTGTCGGCGGCACCCTGGGCTTCGGCGGTGAGGAATCTGCTGGTGCTTCCTTCCTGCGCTTCGATGGGACCGTGTGGTCCACCGATAAGGATGGCATCATCATGGATCTCTTGGCTGCCGAGATCTTGGCGGTCACGGGCAAGACCCCGTCTCAACGCTATGCGGAGCTGGCCGAAGAATACGGTGCGCCAGCCTATGCGCGGACCGACGCCCCAGCTACCCGCGAGCAGAAGGCCATCCTGAAGAAGCTTTCCCCGGAGCAGGTGACGGCAACTGAGCTGGCCGGGGAGAAGATCGTGGCCAAACTCACCGAGGCCCCCGGCAACGGCGCAGCGATTGGCGGCCTGAAGGTGGCGACGGAGAACGCGTGGTTCGCTGCCCGCCCTTCCGGCACGGAGGACAAGTACAAGATCTATGCCGAGAGCTTCCGTGGCGAAGAACACCTCAAACAGGTGCAGGAAGAGGCGCAGGCGCTGGTGTCGCAGGTTCTCGAAGGCTAGGTCTGAAGGCCAGGGCTGAAGTTGTGATGTCTAGGGACTTTTTGGACACGGAGT
>NZ_KV816306.1:0-704 GCF_001814395.1 Corynebacterium sp. HMSC059E07 | reverse complement strand
AAATAGGGTGTCCACTAAACGAGGGTAACCTCAAAACAGCCACGAGATTTCAAAGCCATTTAGCAGAAGAGCGAAGAGGAAAATACAGGCCGAGGCCACGACCATAATGACTAAGAACAGTAAACCGCCGCGCCCATCACGTACCTGCGGTATTGGCCCCTTCGACAAAAATGCATCGAGAAGCCTGGAAGAGGAAGGGTTGCCATTCTGTGTGCTGAAGCGCACAGACTTCAGGTCCCTGAGGAAAGCAGCGTTGTAGGAATGAGAAAACGTAGCTGACGTTTGGGTGAACCGCATCGCATATTCCTTACTTTCCCGCCAAGGCACTGATATGAAGGATTCTAATAAGCCGATGCGCTCAAGGAGCATCTTCTCTACTGTATGAGCCTCTGGTCGAACGTCTCAATCCTCCACATCTGAATGGCTATATCCTCCGGAATCTTGAAGCTGGGCTGGTGTGTTTGTGTGTGGCCATTAGTGCAGACCTGGATGTGCAGACCTGCAGGCCACTGCTCGTGGGGCGCTTCTGTGTCGTGGTCTGTCGCTAGGAGGTCTGCATTTTTGGGTCTGTACTTTTGCAGCGGTGCTGGGCCTGGCGTGGTGGTGTTGGGGAGAGTCGTGAAAACCGAAAACGACGGAGAAGCCCGTCACCGTTGAGTGGTTGCTCAATGGTGGCGGGCTTGGTGTATTGAGTTGTTTGTTGT
>NZ_KV816305.1:0-272 GCF_001814395.1 Corynebacterium sp. HMSC059E07 | reverse complement strand
CGTATGCGCCATCCGCAGGGCCCGTTCGACCAGGTGTGTGTCTTGCACGCTATCCATAGCCCAGCCCAGCACTCTGCGGGAATGACCGTCGCGGACCGCGCACAAATACAACCAGCCCTCACCGGTGCGCAAGTAGGTAATATCCGACATCCACACCCGGTTGAGCTCACCAGTATCAAACATGCGCTTGACCAGGTCAGGAAGACTCGACTTACGCTTGGCTTGGATTGTAGTCACTGGGACAAAGGCACGCGGTGAAATCCCTTCAATGC
>NZ_KV816304.1:0-222 GCF_001814395.1 Corynebacterium sp. HMSC059E07 | reverse complement strand
CACACTATTGAGTTCTCAAACATCGTTCGCACACCACAAACAAAATTAACCAAACGTTAACCTCTCTGCAGCGGCCCGAACAACCTTACCCAACAAGCTCAACCAAAGTCAAACCCGCCGAACAAACATTGTCCGAACATCTACCACCAGTTAACCTCCCGGCTACCTCGCGGCGACTCGGATAAATATACGCACACCCCCAACAAACAACAAATCCCCAGG
>NZ_KV816303.1:5771-44429 GCF_001814395.1 Corynebacterium sp. HMSC059E07 | reverse complement strand
TACGCACACCCCCAACAAACAACAAATCCCCAGGAAGATGCACATTTTGACGCTCTTCCTGGGGCGGTTTTCTGACTGTCGGGCAGTCCACCTGAATGTTAATAGCTAGTGGTAACAGGCCAAGAGCCCATCCGGTCCGTCGATGACCGTGATGGGAGTTTCAAAGATTGGAGTCAGGATGTCATCGCGCATGATGTCCTCCGGCCCACCGAAGGCAACGATGCTACCGTCCTTGGCCGCACAGATATAGTCGGCGTAGCGGGCAGCGAAGTTGATGTCGTGCAACACGATAATGATCGTGCGGCCGAATTCCTTGGCGGCCTTTCGCAGGTGCTTCATCATCTCGACCGAATGGGAAATGTCGAGGTTGTTGAGGGGTTCGTCGAGAAGCACGTAGTCCGTCTCCTGGCACAGCACCATCGCCACGTAGGCGCGCTGTCGCTGGCCGCCGGAGAGTTCATCGAGGTAGCGGTTCTCCAATTCGCCAAGGCGGAAGAAGTCAATGTAGCGCGAGACTACCTCTTCGTCTTCTGCAGTCAGTCGCCCCTTTGAGTAAGGGAACCGGCCGAAGCTCACCAGCTGGCGCACGGTCAGCTTGGTAATGAAGTGGTTTTCTTGGCGCAGGATGGAGAGGATCTTTGCCAGATCCTGCGATTTCGTGGAAGCGACGTCGTAGCCGGCGACCTCGATGGTGCCCTCGTCGACGTCGAGAAGCCGGCCAATCATCGTCAGCATCGTAGATTTGCCCGCGCCATTCGGACCGATGAGGGCCGTGATGCCACCGGAGGGGATCTCCAGATCGATGGGACCGATGTTGGTCTCACCGGAGTAGGACTTCGAGACATTGGAAAGCTTGATCACAGCTTGCCCTTTCGCAGAATGACCAGAAGGAAGACGCTACCGCCCACCAACTCAATGATGATGGAGACCACGCCCTGTGCGTAAAAGACGTGCTCCATCAGGAAGTAGGCGCCGGTGAGTACAGCGAAGGCGGTGGCAATAGCCATCGGGAAGAGGAAACGGTGGTCATAGGTCTCCGCCGCCTGGTAGGCCAACGTTGCTACGAGGAATCCGAGGAAGGTCATGGGCCCAACGAGCGCGGTGCTCGTGGCCATGAGGATAGAGACCAAAATCAGCGTGTAGATGGCGTTGACCTTGTGGTTAACGCCCAGGTTTGTGGCGGCATCTCTTCCTAATGCCAACACGTTGAGCTGACGGGAGTTGAGGAACATCAACAGTGTCACCGCAATGACCAGCGGAATCGCGATGGGATAGTACTCACTTTCCGCGTTGTTAACGGAGCCAAAAAGCCGCGCGGTGAGCACATCGAACTCGCTGGGGGTGAGCATGCGCTGCATAAACGTTGCCAACGAGCCGAGGCCGCCGCCGATAATGATGCCCACGAGCAACATCGCATGCATGTTGTTGCGGCGGCTAGTCAGCAGCCAAGAATACAGCACCACAGACAGCGCCACCATGAGCGCGAGCTGCATGAGAAAGGTTCCCATGGTCCGCGCCTGGGTCAGGCCGGCAGCACCGAGGAAGAAGACCGTAGCCGTATTGATGGCCACGTACAAGGATTCAAAGCCCATGATGGAGGGCGTGAGGATTCGGTTGTTTGTCACCGTGTGGAAAGCGACCGTGGCGACTGCTTGGCACACGGCGACAACCGCCATGGCGGTCACCGCATCAGCGCGGCGACGCGCAATGAGCCACCACTTCCGAGTCCCAAAGTCCATGGGGTTGTCATAGGCCAAGAGGCCGAAGGCGAAGAGCAGCCCGGCGAAGATCAAAGCGCCGAGGATGATCCAGTACTTTCGCGCCGCAGCCGCAGACTGGAAGCTGCCCACGTTTCGCCGGGCTCGAGAAACTTGCACAGCTTCCTTCGTCGCGGGGATAGAGATACTCACACTCACTTGGTCGACCTCACGATCAAGACGACGAAAACGATAGCACCCACAACGCCCAGGATGACCGATACGGGCATCTCAAACGGGGCAATGATGATGCGGCCAATCAGGTCGCACAAGGTCACCGTGGCGATGCCGAGCAGGCAGACCCATGGAAGATTAGAACGCAGGTCATCGCCGCGCACCATGCTCACCACGTTGGGCACGATGAGGCCTAGGAAAGGCAGGGCGCCAACGACGACGGTGACCACGCCCGTCGCCACCGCGATGAGGCCGGTTCCCAGCAGGATCATCCGCTGGTAATTCAGGCCGATATTGGTGGCGATGTCCTCCCCTAGCCCGGCGACGGTGAGTTTATCCGCGTAGAAATACACCGCCAGCAAAACCAGGAGCACGATCCACAGGACTTCGTACTGTCCTTCATAGACAGAGGTAAAGGATCCCATGAACCAGATGCCGAGCTGCTGCAAGGTATCCGTCGCTAGCGCTACGTAGGACGACACCGCACTAACGACAGCGCCCAGCATAATGCCGATGATCGGCACGATGAGTGAAGAGCGCAGTACCACGCGACGCAGGAACGCGAAAAACACCATGGTGCCCACGAAAGCGAAGAGCACCGAAATGATCATCTTCACCAGTACCGATGCATGCGGGAAGAGGATTAGGGAAAAGAGCAGGCCCAATCCGGCCCACTCGGTAGTTCCCGTCGTCGTGGGTTCCACGAAGCGGTTTTGAGTCAGCAGCTGCATAACCAAACCGCTCATTGCCATCGCAGCGCCCGCCAAAACGAGCGCCACGGTACGCGGTATGCGGGTGGTGAAGAACATCTCCCAGCCGTCCTCATTATCGAGGATGCTGTACTCGCCCACCATGAGGGAAAGGAGGAGTAGCGCGACGACGCCAAGTACGCCAAGGCCCAGCTTCCAGGTCAGCACAGAACCGCGCGAACTGCGCTTGTTCGCGGCTGGCCGCTGGGACGCAGCGCTACTCTTCACCGTCACGTTGTGAATCTTCTCCTTCGCTAACGCAGAACTGTTTAGGCTTGGGCCTTCTCGAAGGCGTCGGCAAGCGCGTTCAAGATCTCGGTGTAGGTAATGATGGACTCATCAATGTAGGTGTCATTCGGCGCCACGTAAACGTTGCCGTCCTTTACCGCGCTCACGCTCTTCAGCGCCGCATTGTCCTTGACCAGCTTCTCACCCGGGGTGACCTGCTCGCCTTCCTTGGAAATGGCAGCGTCGCGGTCCATAACGAGGATCCAATCCGGGTTGGACTGAGCAATCGCCTCGACGGAGATATCGTCACCCTCGTGGTCGTCAGAAGCATTGTCGACTTCTAGGGCCGGGGTCAGGCCGAGCAAGTCGAAGACCGGCCCATACACGCGCCCGATGCCAGGAGCGATGTAGCCGATTTCACCACCGGAGGTATTCACGGCCATCACCTTCTGCTCAGGGTCATAGGCCTTCTTGGCACGCTCGGCGGCAGCGTCGAAGTCCGCGATGAGCTTTTCGGCGTCTTCCTCGTGGCCAAAGACCTGGCCCAGCGCCTCGGTGTGGCGCTTGAGCTCTTCGAAGAAGTCCTTGTCATCGCGCGGCTCGAAGTCAACAACTGGAACATCTTCGAGCAGCTTCTCGATGTCCTCCTGGTGCTGCTCGAAACGCTGGCCGTTCCACACCACGTCCGGCTCCGCTGCGACGAGGCTTTCCAGATCCGGTTCCTTATGGGAGCCCAGATCAACCTCGACGGTGTCCTTGTTGTAGGTATCACGCAGGGACTTCGGCACCAGCGGAAGCGGCGCGGCGGCAAGGTCGATATCCCACTGAGCCAGAACGGAGAAAGCGCGGTTATCCGTCACCGCGGGGTTCTCTACCGGCAGCGCGACCTCCTTCGAACCAAAGTTATCCTCCAGCGTAATCGTGGAGGAGTCCGCGGCTGCGGAGTTGGTCGGCTCAGCAGAATCCTGGGATTGGTTTGCGGAGCAACCCGTTAGAGCGAGCGCAGCCACGGAGAGGGTGGCGGCAACTTTGGTGACGGTCGCGCCTGCGGCACGGCGAGAAAGAGTAAACATAGTTTCCTTGCATATTAGGTGTGGCTAACCACAGCTGGCAAATAATGTCAGCGCATAACCTAACCTATGTAAGGCTTACCTTTCAAGCACACAATTGTTTCTTAATTCATCACGGGGGTACGCATACGCTGGGCGACGCCCCGTGACGTGCCATTACAAGAACGTGGCACGCTACCCCTTCTCCGCGATGAGATCGGTCACCGATACAGGCCCTTCTCTATCAAAGTCTTCCTGCGCCGCGCGGCGAAAGTCCGAGTCCGCCAAGAAATCTAGCGCTACTTGCGCCAACCCTGCAGCGGAATCGACAGCCGCATCCACCGCCTGCGGCGTGGCCGCCCAGCGGGCGAAGTCCTCGGTATGCAAGGCCACGTCGGTAGGCGAAACCTGCACCATCGGGTGCAAACCCGGAACGAGGTGGGAGACGTTGCCGAAGTCCGTCGAGGCAGCCACCGTATCCGGAACCGTCCCCGCCGGCAGCGCAGTGCGCCCCCGGCGCGCTTGCGTCGCCGTCCAGCGGTCCACCAGCGCCGCATTGTTGCGCACGGGCAGCGTCATCGGATGCTCGTCCCAATCCACATCCACCTCAACGCCGGCCATGAGCGCTGCACCCTGGACGATGTCTTCCACCCTGGCGGACAGATCCATGAGCGTGCGCGTTCCCAACGAGCGCACGTAAATAGTCATCTCCGCCTCGCTCGGAATAATGGAAGGGCGATCGCCACCGCTCATGATGGCGTGCACGCGATCCGAAGGCGGCATCTGCTGCCGCATCAGACCAATGCCCTGGTAGGCCAAGCTCGCGGCGTCGAGGGCGTTGCGCCCCATGAAGGGCTGGGAGCTCGCATGTGCAGCCACACCACGAAATGTCACACGCAAGATGCGGCGGCCTACCCAGGCGTGCGCGCCGATGTCATAACCAAAGCCATGGATCATCACTGCGGCATCCACGCCGTCGAGGCTGCCTCCGCGAATCATGTATTCCTTGCCGGAATGACCTTCCTCCGCAGGGGTTCCCTGGAGAAGTATGCGGCCGGATAAGGAAGGGGTGGCGTCGTCCAGCACGGCAGTAGCCGCCAAGAATCCAGTAACACCCGCCGCGGCGATGACATTGTGCCCACACGCGTGCCCAATATGCGGCAGGGCATCATATTCCGCCAGGATGGCCACGGTGGGATGCTGCCCGGGATCGAAATCCGGGCTCCGCCACGAGGCTTCGAACGCGGTCTCCACACCATAGACCCCGCGGCGCGTGGAAAAACCATGCTCCTCCACGAGGTCCGCGAGTACCGCCATGGAGCGATGCTCCTCAAAAGCGGTTTCGGGGTGGGCGTGCAGATCCGCAACGATGTGCGCTGCCTGCTCCCGCAGGGCATCTGCCTGTGCGGCAGCAGCGTCCCAGAGCCGCGATTGGCCCGGGTAGTCCTCTCCGTGCTTTTCCGGTGGGGCGGCGGACGCCACGCGCTTGGCGACGCCCTCCTCCATCGCCTCCAAATACGCTGTCGACGGATTGTTGCGTTCGTCCATTCGATTAACCAATCATGACGTTGTTGCCCGGTCCCAGCGGAAGATCCACATAGAACCAGATGGCCAGCAGAATTGCCCAAGCGGTAAAGAACGGGATAACGAAGGGCACGAGGCGCGACATCAGTGTTCCCAGGCCCGCCCCGCGCTCATAGCGCTGGAGGAAGCCAAGCATGACGATCATGTACGGGTTCAGCGGGGTGATGATCTGGGTCGCGGAATCACCAACGCGGAACGCACCCTGAATGAAGGCCGGTTCATAACCCAGCAGGGCAAACATCGGAACGAAGACCGCTGCCATGAGCGTCCACATGGAAGAACCGGAAATGATCAGCAGGTTCAGGCAGGACGCGAGCGCAATGAAGGCGAAAATGGCTGGGAAGCCGGTAAGCCCGATGGATTCGAGGAAGGCCGCACCCTTCACGGCAGTAAAGGTACCGATACCGGTCCACGCAAAGAGCGCCACGAACTGACCCAGGATGAAGGCCAGAATAAGGAAGCTCATCATGTCTTTGAGAGCACCGATCATCATGTTCACGACGTCGGTGATCCCCTTGACCGTGCCGACAACCTTGCCGTAGACAACGCCGAGCACCAAGAAGTAGGCGAAAACGATGAAGACGATGGAATTCAGCAGCGGGGACTTGGGCAAGAAGCTGCCCTCCTCATTGCGCCACGGCGATTCCGGCAGAAGGACTGCGAAGAGGATGATGGCGGTGAGGATAACCGTGGCCACACCGGACCAGATAAGGCCCTTGGATTCGGCCGGGCGCAGTTCGGCGGTGAGCTCCTCGCCGTTTTCATCGCGGTCACCGCGCTCAGCGGCATCCTCGGGATCAATATCTTCCTCGGTGGGAACTTCCTGCTGCCACATGCGCGGCTCGATGACCTTGTCGATGATGAAACCAGCCAACACACCCAGCACGATGGAAGAAGCCACGTTGAAGTAGTAATTCGACATGGCGTTAACCGGCGCGAACTCGGTATCTGGCAGAGTCTCCATGACTGCGGTCGTAATACCGGCAAAGAGGGCATCCAGGGAGGTGGGCACCAAGGCAGTGGAATAACCAGCGCCCACGGCGGCGAAGCCACCAATCAGACCTGCCACCGGGTGACGGCCCGCGGCTTTGAAGACCATCGCGGCCAGCGGCGGAACAATGACGAAGGCGGCATCCGCCATGACGGAAGCGGTCACGCCGATAACGCCGACGGCGTACGGAAGCAGCCAGGGCTTGGCGGAACCAAAGAGCTTGCGAATCAACGCAGAGAGCATGCCGGAGCGCTCCGCCACACCCACCGCCAGCATGATGGGCAGCACCGTCACCAGCGGCGGGAAGTTGATGTAGTTCTCACCCATTGTCGTGGTGAACCACGTCAGTCCCTCACCGGTGAAGAGACCCTTCACCGGCTGAATCTCATCCGATCCGGGAATCTTAATCTCCACGCCCATCTTGGCCATGATGGTGGAGAGGACACCGGTAATTAGGAAGAGGATTAAGAAGATGGTGAAGGGCTCCGGCAGCTTGTTGCCGATGTACTCGACACCGTTGAGGAATTTATCCAGCATTCCCCCGCTGGATTGCTGGCTCGATTTTTGCTCGGCCTTGGCGGGATTTGCTTTCGACTTCTCCGTGGTGCCGGCGCCGCCTTTCGGCGCCGTATTGGATGGGCTGTTCATGGGTACTCCTGTCGTAGGGGTCAGTCCCAGTGCTCCACGTCACACTGTTGGGGAAAGGCTACCACGGGAATGTAACTTGGGTAACAAATATTTTCCTTCTTCGTCACATTTTCCCGGCCAGCCGTCCTCCGCCTTCGCCCCGCGCCCCTACACCCCTCACGGGATTCTCATTACGCTCACTGCAAATAGCGCCCCAAAATCGACGCCGTTTTTAGCCCCTTATCTACCGTGAACAACACTGAGAGGTGTCCATTAGCCCTGAGTTGGCAATGATGCTCGCTTTTCACGATTTTGTTGGAGACTATCTGCGCTCCCAACGGACTTCGCCGTCAACGACCTGTGCCGTGGGGCTCATCCCTGCATAGGCAGCGACATGCTGTGAGGCTAAGTGCTCGGGATGGATATGAGCGATGAGATGCGTAATGCCTCGCTCCGCAAGATAAGCGCTAAGCAGTTTCACGGCTTCCTTGGCGTATCCATGCCCCTGCCACTGTTTCCCAATCACCCATGCGATCTCCGTCGCATCACCGCTGCGGGGCACAGTCGCCTGGACGTAACCTATCGGTTGCTTACTCGAACCGAGGGTGACGATGAGATTGATCCATTCTTCGGTACCGTCGCTCGAGCCGCCTCGGGTTTGGAACGCGTACCGTCGCGCAAGCTCATCAGCAGAAGGCGGCTCACCACCCGTAAACGTGTACAGGGCACGGCTGGAAAGCACAGTAGCCATCTCGGTAGCATCCTCGACACGAAGCGGCCTTAAGTCGATAGGCATCTTTATCGCCATAGTTCACCACGCAAGATTTGATCAGTCACTAGAACATTAACGCTTCTGCTGACGACGAAGTTCCGAGCGCCCTCTCACCAAGAGCGCTTTTCACCCATCGCTACACTCACGGTAAATAGTGGCCCAAAATCGACCGTTTTTAGCACCTTATCTACCGTGAGCGTCGTCGGCTTCCCAGACGTCACTCCCCGCATTCAGCGTCGTCAACGCTCGAGGGCACCAGCCCATAAAGCCGGGCGAAAGGATCCCACTCGCAATCGCGATGCGGCTCGAATTCCGCAAAGTTGGCAGCGTCGATGGCAACAGCTTCGGAGCTGAGGTACTCAATGAGTGCGACCGTCATATCCATCCCCGCCGCCACGCCTGAGGAAGTCCACCGATTACGGTCCTGCACCCACCGCGCCTTGAGCTTCCAAATCACGGACTCCCCGAAGGAGCTCGCCCACGCAAAGGCACGCTTGTTGCTCGTCGCGGCGTAGCCTTCCAAAAGCCCCGCTGCCGCCAAGACCGCAGAACCCGTGCACACGGAGGCAACCCACGGTGCTTGTGCGCCCAACCCACGAAGCCACGACAGAAAAGATTCGTCCCCTACGAGCTGCCGGGTTCCTTTACCGCCGGGAACGAGGAGAGCGTCGGTCGGCCCAATCTGCCCATAAGAAATCGTCGGCACCACTTCCACGCCCTGCGAGCTTGCAACTGGCTCGCCCGTCGGCCCGGCGAAAACCACGGTGATGTCAGGCACCGCTTGAAGCAGCTGGACGGGTCCGAAGACGTCGAGAAGCTCAAAGCCTTCAAACAAGACGACAGCGATGCGGAGAGATTCGGTATCCATGCGGCCATCCTAAAGCAGGCCCTATGAGCACGGACGAGCATCTGGGACCCGGGTTCAATTCCCGGCGGCTCCACACACGAAGAGACCCCAGATAGAACGCTTTCTAACTGGGGATTTTGGCGGAGCAGCCTTAGACCGTGACAATCTGCTGATGGGGCGCTACCCTGGTTGTTGATACGTCACCAATAGGAGTGTTTGACCAATGAAAGCATTCGGATTCTTAAGTTTCGGACACTACGCATTCGGGGGCCAGCGCGGCCCGTCCGCGGAAGAAGTCGCGAAGATCCACCTGGAAATCGCCCAGGCTGCAGATGAGATCGGTGTGAACAACGCGTCTTTCCGCGTCCACCACTTCGTACCGCAAGCCTCAGCCCCGATGCCGCTGCTCGGCGCAGTCGCCGCCACCACCAAGAACATTGAGGTGGGCACCGGCGTGATCGACATGCGCTACGAAAACCCACTCTACCTCGCCGAAGAGGCCGCATCCCTCTACCAAATCTCCGGCGGCCGCGTGGCCTTGGGCGTCTCGCGCGGCACCCCGGAGGTTGCCGAGCGTGGTTGGGAGGCTTTCGGCTACAAGGGCGAGGCCCCCAACGGCGCGGACGTGGCACGAGCTCACCTCGAGGCGTTCATGGCTGCGGTGGACGGCAACGGGTTTGCCACCGCCGCACCTCTAGACCGCCAGTACCCGAATATGTTCCAGCCCGGCTCCGCCCTCCCTGTCTTCCCCATTGCCCCTGATCTACGCAAGCACATCTTCTACGGCTCCGGTACTCATACTTCGGCAGAGCAGACCGCCAGGGACGGACTGAACCTGATGTCTTCCACCTTGGTTTCCGAGACCACCGCCGCGACCTTAGGTGAGATCCAGGCAGACCAGATCAGCCGCTACCGTGCTGCCTGGAAGGAAGCGGGCCACGACTGGGCCCCGCGCGCGTCCGTCTCCCGCTCCATCTTCCCCATCGTGGACGGCGCCGATATGCAGCGATTCGGCATGCAGGCCTCCGGCTCCGACCAAGTGGGCATGCTGCCCGACGTCGGTGCGTCCACCTTCGGCCGCACCTATGCCGCCGAGCCCGACAAGCTCATCGAGCAGCTCAAGGCCGACCCGGCCGTCATGTCCGCCGACACCCTGCTGATCACCATCCCGACCGGCATGGGTGTGGACGTCAACGTGAAGATTCTCGAAAACTTCGCAACCCATGTCGCCCCTGCGCTGGGCTGGCAGCCAAATACCGAGGGCCCGGTCACCGGTTACCCGATCGGTTAATCCACCCCCTTCACACAAGAAACCCGCTGGCCGTTATGACCAGCGGGTTTCTTGCTCTTCAGTGGAGCCGCCGGGAATTGAACCCGGGTCCTTCGTCACCTCGCCAGGGCTTCTCCGTGCGCAGTCTGCACAGGATCTCTACTCGGCCCTCCGGCTCGGGCAAACTCGCTCCGGATGATGGGCCCAGTTGCTCTTAAAGTCCCCAACCGGCCGAACAACAAACCGGTCAGGCAAGTTCCCTAGTCGATGCCAGGATCTAGGTCAGGAACCAAACCTAGGCTGACAGACACGCGTCGCTGAAATTAGGCAGCGAGGGCGTAGTCACGCTGAGAGTTCTTCTCTGCGTTTATTGGTTGCTACGACGCTTAACGGTGGTCTCTAGCCTGCACCGGCACGCTTCCCCTGGCTCAATGTACGAAGTCGAAACCATGTCGACCCCTCGATTACACATTGCTGTGAAAGCTGCGCAGCACGCGCCTTTGCGCGCCCTACAGTTCGTTCAACGCTACTGCACCCGCCCCTATTCCCGCAAGCTTCACCCCAGGCCACATGAGGCATAGCTTTCATAAGCACCCCCTTGTGATTAACATCAACTTCATCGCTGTTAAGGTGTGTGAGTCCTATTCACCTACTTTGTTAAAGGCTGCAAAGTGAGCGCAACCACCGAAACCTCTAGCTCCCAAGAAACCGCCCACCATCAAGCGAGCAATACCGAATGGGCCATCTCCCTCTTTGGTACCGCCGTGGGCGCCGGCATTTTGTTCCTTCCCATCAACGCCGGCAGCTTCGGCTTCTGGCCGCTACTCGTGGCAACCATCCTGATCGGCCCGATGACATACTTCTCCCACCGCGGGCTCGCCCGCATGATTTGTGCATCGCCGCGCCAGGGCGAGGACATCACCGCGGTGGTCACGGACTACTTCGGCAAAAGCGCAGGATTTATCATCTCGGTGGTCTACTTCTGCGCAATTTTCCCCATCGTCCTCATTTATGGCGTTTCGATCACCAATACGGTTGATAGTTTCATCGTCAACCAGCTACACGGGCCCTCGGTTCCGCGTCCTCTATTGTCGTTCCTCCTCGTGGGCATCATGACCATCGTCTTCACCTTTGGCCAACGCATGGTGCTCGCCGTCACGCAGTTCCTGGTGTATCCGCTGATCTTCTGTCTCGGCGCGCTGTCCATTTATCTCATCCCGCGCTGGGATATCGCCTCCTTCATGGAGGTTGGCAACAATGATTGGCGCGTCGTCGGTGCTGTCGCCCTCATCATCCCCGTGCTGGTCTTCTCCTTTAACCACTCCCCCGCTATCTCCCAGTTCTCTCTGGCCATGGTCGCTGCACACGGCCGCGAGAAGAGCTCCGAGAATGCGTCGCGCGCGCTGGCGCTGACAGCGATTCTGCTCACCGTGTTCACCATGTTCTTCGTGTGGTCGTGCACCCTCACGCTCGGTGCGGACGGGCTCGCGGAGGCCCGCGAGCAGAACCTGCCGGTCTTGTCCTACCTGGCCAATGTGACCGGCGTTCCGGTCTTGGCCTTCCTTTCCCCCATCATCGCGATGATCGCCATCATCTCCTCCTACTTCGGCCACGTGCTGGGGGCCACCGAGGGCGGCAACTTCCTGCTGCGCAGCGCCGCACCGCACGCTACGGCGAAGCTCTCGGAAAAGCAGCTCAATTCCATCATGCACGGCATCATCTTCGTGGCCGCGTGGGTTGTCGCGATCATCGATCCATCGATCCTGGGGCTTATCGAAGCCATCGGTGGCCCCTTCATCGCCTCGATCCTCTACCTGCTGCCGATGTATGCCATCCACCGCATCGATGCTCTCAAGCAATTCCGCGGCCGCCCCAGCAACGTGTTCGTCGTCGTCACGGGCCTCATCGCCGTGGGCGCCACCATTTGGGGACTGTTTGCCTAGCTCTCCTCTAACCACGCCTTCAACACAGTGGCGTGGTTGACCTCGCGGTCCTTGGCGGCGAAGAGGAGGGTGACGTCGCCAAGCTCAGCAAGGTGGCGCAGTTGTTCCAGCTCCTCGCTGTCATTCGCGTCGAGTTCTGCGCGGTAGCGCCGGGTAAATTCCTCAAAGGTGTCGGCATCGTGTCCCCACCACTTACGCAACCCCGGACTGGGCGCGACATCCTTGAACCAGTGGTCATAGGGCAGGCGCTCCTTGGCCACGCCACGGGGCCAGAGCTTATCGACGAGCACCGCTACCCCACGCGGTTGCTCCTCGCCCCGAATAACGTCATGAACCTTGGCCGTGTAAATCATGGCTCCCAGGTTAGGCGTTGATCCCCTTGACGCGGCGACCCAGCTCGCGGGTGATGTCGCGGTCCTGGTCACGGCGCTTAATTGCTTCACGCTTGTCATAGTCCTGTTTGCCCTTGGCCAGGCCGAGTTCACACTTGGCGCGTCCGTCCTTCAGGTAGACCTTGAGCGGGATCAGGGTCTTGTTGCCGTCGCGCACCTGCCCCATGAGTTTGTCTATCTCCCTGCGGTGCAAGAGAAGCTTACGCGTGCGCTTGGGCGAGTGATTCGTCCACGTTCCCTGGGAGTACTCCGGGATGTGGAGATTGCGGATGTAGACCTCGCCGTCGTCAATAGTGGCGAAGGCATCCGTAAGGGAAATCTTGCCTTCGCGCATCGACTTAATTTCGGTGCCCACGAGCACCATGCCGCATTCCAGGGTGTCGAGGATGGTGTAGTCGTGGCGGGCACGTCGGTTGGTGGCAAGGGTCGAGTTATTGTCGACGGCCGCCTTTTTCTTCTTTGCCTTCTTCGCCATAGTTCGGACTATATTACGCTACTGCCAGGCAAAATCCACATCGCCCCTGCAGCTCTAGGTCCGCACGTAGGCGCGCATGGTCACCTGTGCGGTCAGCGCAGCACACACAATTGCCACAAGCCCGACGATGGGCAGCGCCGTCCAGACGTCCCCAGAGGTCACCGGGGCTAGAAGCTGGTTGTGGTACAGGTCCTTGAGGGCGGGATCGAGCACGGTGTTCTTGCCCAGGATGACGCCAATACCGGCGAGGACAACGCCGCCGACAGCACCGAGGACTGCTTCCATGATGAAGGGCGCGTGAGTAACCCATCGCGAGGCACCGACGATACGCATAATCGCGGTCTCTCGCTGGCGCTGGTAGGCGGCGATCTGCACCATGTTCGCAATCAACATGATGGCTGCGAGCGCCATGACCGCGGCAAGGATGAAGGTGGCATTCCGGATGGCATCCAAGTTGCCAGCGGCGCTGCGAACCTCCTCTTGCTGGTCGACGATGTCGCTAACAGCGGGGTCGGAAGCGATGGCGTCGATAGGCGCGGTATCCGTCGGATCCTTCAACCGCACGTGGAAGGCAGCCGGCAGCGCATCCGGGGAGGTTTCCTCAACCATGACCGGATCGGTGTCCTTGAACAGCTCCACGAAGCGCTGATAGGAATCCTCGCGGTTGCGGTAGCTCACGGACTCAATGTCCTCATCCGCTTCCAGTTTCTTCTTCAGCCCGGCACACGCGGCATCCTTGCACTCCGGATCGTTGGCTGAAATCTCCTCGTTGAGCTGGACCATGACCTCGACACGCTCGAGGTAGATGTCCTTGGTGTCATTGGTCATCTGGGTGACCAAGACGCCGGCCACCACCAACGCCACCGAAATGGCTGTGGTAATCACCATGGCGATAGTCATGGTGATGTTGCGCCCGAGCCCCTTAAAGGCTTCCCTGAAAACAAAGCCTAGATTCACCTAGACCGCCTCCCCGTACATTGCGTTCTTCTCGTCACGCACGAGCGTGCCGTTGTGCAGCTCGATGACGCGCTGGCGGGCCTCGTTGACCGCGCGCGCGTTGTGCGTCGACATCACCACGGTGGTTCCGCGGCGATTGATCTTGGTGAGCAAGGCCATGATCTCCGCGGCAGTGGAGGGATCGAGGTTGCCCGTGGGTTCGTCGGCAAGCAGCAGCTTGGGGCGGTTGACAAAGGCCCTCGCAATCGCCACGCGCTGCTGCTCACCGCCGGAAAGCTCGTGCGGCATGCGATGCTGCTTGGCGCCTAGGCCGACCATGTCGAGGACCTCGGGCACTTGCTTGGCAATCCGCGCCTTGCGTTTGCCAATGACCTCGAGGGCAAAGGCGACGTTGTCGTAGACGTTGAGCTTGGGCAGAAGCCGGAAATCCTGGAAGACGTAGCCGATGGATTGGCGCAGGCTATTGACCTCGCGGCCTTTCAACGTGTTGACGTGGAAGTCCCCGAAGTAAATGTCTCCCGAGCTCACATTGGTTTCGCGCACCATGAGCTGGAGGAAGGTCGACTTGCCGGAGCCGGACGGGCCGATGAGGAAGACGAATTCGCCGTCCTCAATCTCAAAGGACACGTTGTCCAGAGCGGGCCTAGTGGAGGTCGGATAGACCTTGGACACATTCTCGAAAGTGATCACTTAAGCCACATTAGCAACATTTGCCACTCGGGCCTAGGCCTCCTGCTGCGCCATGCGCCACCGGATTCCGGATTCCAGGAAGCCATCGATATCCCCGTCCAAGACCTTGGAGGGATCCCCTACCTCGTAATTCGTCCGCAGATCCTTGACCATCTGGTACGGATGCAGCACATAAGAGCGCATCTGGTTGCCCCAGGATGCATTGCCACCGGCGCCCAGCGCATCAAGCTCCGCTCGCTCTTCCTGACGCTTGCGCTCCAACAACTTCGCTTGCAGCACGCGCATGGCAGAAGCCTTGTTCTGGATCTGGGACTTCTCGTTCTGACAGGTCACCACGATGCCCGTCGGGATGTGTGTCAGGCGCACCGCCGAATCCGTCGTGTTGACCGACTGTCCACCGGGGCCCGACGAGCGATATACATCCACGCGCACCTCCGAATCCGGAACCTCGATGGAGTCAGTCTGCTCCACCACCGGCAGCACCTCCACCTCCGCGAAGGAGGTCTGGCGGCGGCCTTGGTTATCAAAAGGCGAGATGCGCACGAGGCGGTGCGCACCTTGCTCCACGGAAAGCTGGCCATACATGTATTCGCCGTGCACCACGAAGGTGGCAGACTTGATACCGGCCTCTTCGGCATAGGAAATGTCATAGACATCGACCTTGTGTCCGTGCTTTTCCGCCCAGCGCGTGTACATACGCATGAGCATCTCCGCCCAGTCCGCCGCATCCACGCCACCCGCGCCGGAGCGGATGTTGATGACGGCCTCGCGCTCGTCATACTCGCCGGAGAGCATCGTGGTTACCTCGAGCGCCTCGATGGCCGCGCCAAGATCTTTCAGCTCTGTGTCCACGAGTTCCTTGGAGGCCTCATCGCCCTCCTCCTCCGCTAGTTCGGACATGACCGGAAGGTCCTCGATCCGCCCCCGCAGGGAATTCAGCTTGCGCAGTTTTGCCTGCTGCGCCGAGAGCTCCGAGGTCACCTTCTGCGCATGGTCTGGGTCGTCCCACAGCGACGGATCCCCCGCCTGAGCCTCGAGTTCGCGCACACGCTCGGACACCGCCTCCGGGTCCATCACCTTTTCAATGGAGGTCAAAGTGGCGCTGAGTTCCTCAAGACGAGCTGTTTGTTCCGGACGCATAGCCCCCTACTTTACTTATTCTTTCTCCCTGATTAGCCATCGGCCGCGTTTAGCGCGACAATAGGCGGCATGAGTGACCAGCCAAGCCTCACCGAGATGATCGATGCCATCATCAAGACCTTCATCGTCGCCCACGCGGACGATACCGATGCTCACCTTGCCCAGGCGCTTGTCTATAACGCAGGCCGCCTGGCCTGGCGCCTGCGCGAGCAGGGTGTCGACGTAGAGCAAAAGACCTCCGTCTCCGATGTCGTCACCGACGCGGACTTCGCCGCCGAGCGTTTCGTCGCCGGCGTGCTCGAAGCCCTGCGCGGCGAGGACGGCATCGTGGGCGAGGAGGGCGCCAACCGCGACTCGGCCTCCGGCCGGACCTGGGTCATCGATCCCGTCGATGGCACCTACAACTTCGCCTCGGGCGCCGATTACTGGTGCTCTGCGCTCGCGCTTATCGACGCTGAAGGGGTCATCCTCGGCGCCGTCCACCGCCCCGCCATGGGCTACACGTGGTTTGGTGGCCGTGACTTCCCCACCAGCCTGGACGGCAAGGAAGTCGCCAAACTCACCGACACCCCCGCCGACAAGCTGTGCTTGTCGACGTACCTGCATCCCACCTCCATCACGGATCCCACAATCGCCTCCGCCTGGGAAAAGGTGGCCCCGCACTTTGCCACCGTGCGCATGCTAGGCGCAGGGTCCGTGGACCTCTCCTGCGTGGCGGATGGCACGTGGGGAGCATGGATGCAGCATTCCGTGAAGGATTGGGATTGGTATCCGGGTCAAGCGCTGGTGCTCGCAGCAGGCGGCGCGGCGCGCAAGGTTGAAGCCGGCGGTGTGGAATGGTGTATCGCGGGTAATAAACAGGTAGTTGATCAGATGGAGGAATGGCTCCGTGGGTAAGTACAAAGAAGACCTCGGCTTGGCCTTGGAGATGGCCGGCCATGCGGATGCCATCACGATGCACCGCTTTGAGGCTGCCGATCTGTCCGTCAAGGAAAAGCCGGATATGACTCCGGTCTCCGATGCGGACTTGGCCTGCGAAAAGGCCATCCGCGAAGCCCTGAAACGCTCCCGCCCACGCGATGAAGTGTTAGGCGAAGAATTCGGCGGCGAAGCCTGCTTCGAGGGCCGCCAGTGGGTCATCGACCCCATCGATGGCACGAAGAATTTCGTGCGCGGCGTCCCCGTCTGGGCCACGCTGATCTCACTACTGGAGGACGGCGAGCCGGTGGTTTCCGTCATTTCTGCCCCGGCCCTGCGCCGACGTTGGTATGCGGCCAAGGGGGGCGGCGCCTACCGCGTCTTCGGCGGGGAGCCCAAGCGCCTGCGCGTCTCCGAGGTCTCCGACGTGGCGGATGCCTCCCTTGCTATGAGTTCCTTGTCCGGTTGGGGCTCAAGCCGCGATGCTTTCGTGTCCTTGACGGACAAGGTATGGCGTCTGCGCGGCTACGGCGACTTCTGGAATTACTGCCTCGTGGCCGAGGGCGCCGTCGACATCGCCGCCGAGCCCGAGGTCTCCTTGTGGGACTTGGCCGCCCCGGCGCTCCTCGTCACCGAGGCCGGTGGCCGCTTCACCAACGTTCGCGGTGAAGATGGGCCCCATGGCGGCTCAGCGCTTGCCTCCAACGGCAAGCTTCATGACGTCGCCCTCTCCGCCCTCTCCTAACTCCCCTGCGGCACCGCAGCGCGGCACCGCAGCGCGGCGCCGCACGCCAGCGTCATTCCCCAGCGTCGCGCCCGGTGACGCTTCGATCAAATAAGGCCCCAGATCCTTAAGGATCTGGGGCACTATTTGTTAGAAACGTACTCTCCCGGCCACGCGCCCGCGGCTCCGTGACCGGTTTCGCAGCGGTGGTTAGTTCTCCGGGAGCGCGAAACCGGAACCTACACCCTCACGGCGGTTTAGATCCGCGATGATGGCATCGGTGTTAGACACAACCGTGGGGTTGTGCAGCGCGCCCTGCCACGGGGTGTGGCACGACGGCAGCCCCGGAATCAGGCCGCGGGATACCGAGCCGACGATGCGGCCGTTGCGGAAGACCGGAGCGCCGGAGTCTCCAACCATGGCGCACACCTGGTTGACGGTGACGCGCTCGGTGTGCTGGAAGGTCATGCCACAGGTACGGCCGGTGGCCACGCCGCTCTTGCAGGTGATATCGCCCGGTTGGGTGGTGCCACCAACCCCATTAGCGGTCACGCCGTTGTAGCTACGGGACACCTCGGCCTTGGAGCCGAACTCAATGAGCGAATAATCCAGCTGCTCATTCTTTGACACCACGGTGCCGGTCGGGCCAACCTGCCAGGAGTCTGCCGAAGAGACCGGATCGCCGACATTTCCGCAGTGACCAGCGGTAATACCGACCTTGCGGCCTTCCGCATCGGTGCCGGCTGCCGTCAGCGTGCACATGGTGTCCTCATGAATGTAGAGCGGGGTACCCGGGCCGTACAAGGACTTGCCTTCGGTCATCGCTACATTAGATTCCTCCGGAATCTGAGGAGCGTCATAGTAGGAACCAGGCACTCGGTGCAGGACATAGTCCGCCTGCGGTTTACCGGCAGCGATCTTGGAAAACAGGTCATTCTTCCACGCATAGTTCGGATCAGTGCCCTGTGGCACGAATTCCGGCTGCGTGGCCTCCTCCAGCAATCCGATGGGGGCAGGATTCGTCAGCGGTTCACCCGTTTTGGCGTCGGCACCAGCGTAGTCCTGCGGTGCTGCCGGAACCGGTAACTGGGTATCCAGGTTTGCTTGCCCCGCAAGGCGCTGCGCCGCAGGGGAATTCACGGCCCCAGCAACTGCCTGGGACGCATCATTCGACACCGCTGCGGCGGCGCCGTTGACTGTTGAATCGACGGAGTCTGTCAGCCCCTTGTCCACGGGCATGGTCTCAATGCCCACGGACTGCAGATCCTCGCGTACCTGATCAACAAAACCTGCCGAATCAATCTCCGGGATTGTGGGAAGTTCCTGGGCATCCGCCGCTGGGTTACCCAGGAAGAACGCACCTGCGAAAGCCGAGCCCACGAGGACTTTCTTAAGGTGCGGAATTTTTCGCATATTGAGCAATTCCTCTTTCACTTCTTCTCGTAATGGTCTATAAGCCTTCCCCTATGATGGCACGTGCCTTGGACGGCCGTTTTCTAACGTGTGTGACTGTGTCCAACCCGTTACATTACTGACAGCTTTCGGGTGCCCCCTCTCTTTCTTCACCGCTCTCCGCACCCCGCGCAGACCTACTATGGAGGCATGTCTGAGACCTCCAATTCTCCTTCACCCTCTGCAGACATTGAGGAAATTGTCGCCGTTGTTCTGCGTGATACCCACGGCCGCGTGCTCGTCCTCCGCATCACCTCCACCCCGGAGTTTGTCCTGCCGTATGGCTCCATCGATGACACGATCAATCCCGCCCACGCAGCCCAGCTCATCGCTCACGAGGCCATACGTGCCGTGGTCGATATGTCCAAACTGCGCCGGCTTGCCACCTACATCTCCCCGGCCACCAACGACGCCCCACAGACCGTCCACGCCCACGTCTATGTCTACGAAGAAGAAATCTCCGTGGCACACCCGGATAAGGAGATCTCTGAGCTGGCGTGGGTCGATCCGGCCGCCCCGGATGTCGATATCGCCCCGTTACTCAAGGAGAGGGTATTCCCCGCCTTGCAGGAACTCTAGCCTCCCAAGTTTTAGACTCCACCCCATGACTACGCAGCGACTACTCCCCGTTCTCGCCGCCGGTTCTCTTGCCCTTGCGCTGGCCGGCTGCGCCACCGATGACAGCACCGACGCCACGCTTTCCGACGTCTCCCCCACCACTCAAGCTGGGTGGAACGATCCGTCAGCCAGTTGTCTGCGCCCTCCGGGATGCCCACGACCGGCGCGATAGCCGACAGTGTGTCGTAGCGCTCTTGATCGCCCGAGGAACGAACGTCGAGGATGAGGATAAGGTCCGGCTGCACGCCGAGCGAGAGCGCCACCTCGGCGCCGCCCCACCCCAGGGCCACCACGCGCCGCGGAGCCTCCTCGACGGTGAGGTCACCGAACTTGGTGGCCACTGTGACCGGATAGGCCGCGGCGTCGCCGTCAGCCGATGCCGACTGCGCCAACGATACCGCCACCGAGTTGTCGGCCGCACCGGAATCGGGGTCCGACGAGCATGCGGCCGCACCCCAGCCGACAAGGGCGAGCGACAAGAATACCGCGGCCGAGCGACGAGTGCGGGAAGTCCGCAGAGACATAAAAGAACTGTCGAATTGAGAAAAGATAGCCTAACCAACATTAGGTGAACCTATCTCAAGCCGACGAACCTCCAGCAAGGAAAGACAATTCACGCATATCGGCGAAATTAGGTTAACCTTACCTACATGACATCGACGACTCTGCCGACACCGGCCGCGGGCACCCCGCGCGCCGCGGGCCACAGCAGACGACTCCTCGGCCTAGCCCTCCTCGTGGCCGCACTCGCCGCCCTCGTCTTCGCCAGCCTGGCACTGGGCGCCAAGGCGACCTCCATCTCAGAGCTCACCCGGGCCTGGCCCACCGCCTGGGAGATCCTGCGCGGGCACACCGACACCGCCCAGGCCGCCGGCACCGTGGGCAGCAGCGTCGCCGAGATCGCCGGAATCCTTGCCACCATGCGCATCCCGCGCACCGTGCTCGCCATCGTCATCGGAGCTGCGTTCGGACTAGCCGGCACACTCGTTCAAGGCCTGACCCGCAACCCGCTCGCGGACCCTGGCCTACTCGGCGTCAATGCGGGCGCCGCACTCTTCGTCGCGGCGGGCATCTTCCTCTTCGGGCTGACGTCCATGCAGTCGCACCTTTTCCTCGCCTTCCTCGGCGCGGGCCTGGCGGCGCTGCTCGTCTTCGGGCTCTCCGCCGGCGGCATCGGTCGCGGCGACACCCTGGGCCTCGTCCTCGCGGGTTCCGCCCTGTCCGCCGTCCTCGCGGCGGCCACGTCGGCCATCGTCTACATCGATCCCAACGCGCTCGACACCCTCCGCTTCTGGCAAGCGGGGTCCGTCACCGGACGCGGCTTCGACATCATCACCCCTGCGCTCGTGCCGCTCGCCATCGGCGCGGTACTAGCGCTGGCGCTGGGCCCGACGCTCAACATCCTCAATCTGGGCGCGGAGGCCGCGAAGGCGCTGGGCACCAACGTTGCCCGCGCCAATATCCTGGGCTTCGTGGCCATCACCCTGCTGGCCGGCGCGGCCACGGCAGCCGCGGGCCCCATCGCCTTCATCGGTCTCGTGGTGCCCCACGTCGCCCGCGGCATCACCGGCCCGGACTACAAGTGGGTGACCCCCTACTCCGCGCTGGCGGGCGCCTGCCTGTTGCTCGGCGCCGACATCGTGGGCCGCCTCATCATGCGCCCCGGCGAGCTCCAGGCGGGCATCGTCATCGCGCTGCTCGGCGGGCCAGCGTTTATCTGGCTCGTCCGGCACCGAACGGTGGTGAGCCTGTAATGAAGTACCTCAGCCTCGGAAAGTTCAGCTTCCTCTACCACCCGCGCACGCAAGCCTGGACCACGGCCATCGTGGTCGCGAGCGCGCTCGTATGGGTCATCAGCCTCGGCATCGGCGAGTTCCCCCTTAACCCCGCCGAGGTCATCGGCGTGCTGGCGGGCGGCGGAAACAAGCTCGAGCGCACCGTCGTCATCGACTGGCGCCTGGCCCGCTCGCTCGTGGGTCTAGCCGTCGGCGCCGCGCTGGGGCTCTCCGGCGCCATCACGCAGCGCATCGCCCGCAACGGCCTGGCCAGCCCGGACATCCTGGGCATCAACCAGGGCGCCACCGTGGCGGCCGTGGCCATCATGGTCTTCGGAGGATCTGCCGGGGCCGGCGGGGCGTTCGGCGCCTACGTCGGCATCCCGCTCGCCGCCATGGCCGGCGGTCTCGCCACCGGCGCGGCCATCTGGATGCTGTCCCGGCGCGGCAGGGTGGATATGTTCCGCCTCGTCCTCGTGGGCATCGGCGGCAACGCCTTCCTCCACGCCCTGGTCACGTACATGTTGGCCGCCACAGATCTCAACACCGCGGCCGCGGCCAAGGTGTGGATGGTCGGCTCGCTCAACGGCTGCACCTTCGAGCACCTATGGCCCACCCTGGGCATGCTCGTGGTGTGTGGCCTAGTGCTAGCCCGCATCGCCATCGATCTGCCCGCGCTGGAGCTCGGCGAGGATTCCGCCCAAGCCCTCGGCGCCCCCTTGAAGAAGATCAACGCGGCACTGCTCATCGTCTCAGTTCTACTGGCCGCGGTGACCGTCTCCGCCGTGGGCCCGGTGGGCTTCGTGGCCTTCGTCGCCCCGCAGATCTCCGCGCGCCTGGCGCGGGTCGGGGCGCCGCCCCTGGGGACATCGGCGGCCATGGGCGCAATCATCGTGTGCGTGTCCGACCTCATCGCCCGCTGTGCCTTCGGCTGGGAGATCCCGGTGGGCATCATCACCTCGGTCATCGGCGGACCTTTCCTCATCTGGCTGCTCTGGCAGCAAACTCGAACACGAAAGTAGACGACCATGCAACGACGTAACTTCCTCAAGATCACCGCTGGCCTCGGCGTCGCCGCCTTCGCTGCGGCCTGCTCCAAACAGGAGACTGCGCCGAGCGAGCAGGCGGCCACCTCCGCGGCATCGTCCAGCGCCGCCGAGCAGCACCAGCGCGTGATCGCGCTCAACACCGGCCAGCTGGACAACCTCCTCATGCTGCGCATTCTCCCGGTGGGCGCGGCCAAGGCCAAGAACCTGGGCGTCGTCCCGGACTACATCCGCAACCGCTTCGGCTCCGACTTCGATCTGGACTCCATCGCGGACTGCGGCCTACGCGCCAACCCGGATCTGGAGACCATCGCCTCCCTGAAGCCCACCCTCATCTGCGCTAACTCGCGTACGGACGAGGCCATCCTGGAGCAGCTCAAGGCCATCGCGCCCGTCGTCACCGGTAAGGGCGGCGGCGAGAACTGGAAGCAGGACCTCCTCACCATCGCCGAGGCCGTGGGCAAGAAGGACTCCGCCGAGCCCCTCCTGGCCGAGTACGAGTCCAACGCCAAAGCCTGGGGCGAGGGCCTATCCTCCAAGCCCACCGTCTCCTTCCTGCGTTCCAAGGAAGACCAGTTCCAGCTCTACGGGGTCAACTCCATGGCGGGCTCCGTGGCCGCCGATGCCGGCCTGCCCCGCCCCGCCAACCAAAAGCAGATTGAGAAGGCTGGCCAGGACATCTCCGCCGAGCAGCTCTCCGAGGCCGACGCCGACTGGATCTTCTACGGCGTCAACGCCGGCGCCGCCGACCCCTCGCAGGCCGCCACATGGCACTCTCTCAAGGCAGTGCAGGCCAACCAGGCCGTGTCCGTGGACTACGAGTCCTGGTACATGAACGCGTCCCTGCTCTCGGCCACCATCATCCTCCAGGGTCTGAAGGACAACATCAGGTAATGAACGCTCGACTTTCCGCGCACTCCGTCTCCGTCGGTTATGGCGATACCGTCATCAGCCGCGACGTCACACTCGACATCCCCGACGGCCAGGTCACCACGCTCATCGGCGCCAACGGCTGCGGCAAGTCGACCCTCCTGCGCGGCCTGTCCCACTTGCTCCCACTGTCGGCGGGCTCCGTCACCCTCGACGGGAAGAAGCTGGGTGACTACTCCTCCCGGGAGCTAGCCACGCGCTTGTCGATGCTCCCCCAGTCCCCCATCACCCCTGCCGGCGTCACCGTCGCAGACCTCGTGGCCCGCGGCAGGCACCCGCACCAGTCCTGGCTGCAGCAGTGGTCCGCCTCCCACTCCGCCGCCGTGGACGAGGCCATGGCGCTCACCAACGTCTTTCAGCTGCGCGACCGCCCCGTGGACTCCCTGTCCGGCGGCCAGCGCCAGCGCGTGTGGATAGCCATGGTCCTGGCTCAGGACACCGACATCGTCTTCCTCGACGAGCCCACCACCTACCTGGACCTGGCGCACTCCATCGACGTCCTCGAGCTCGTCTCCACGCTCAATAAGGAACAGGGCAAGACCATCGTCATGGTGCTCCACGATCTCAACCTAGCCGCCCGCTACTCGGACAACCTCGTCCTCATGAAGGACGGCTCCGTCACGGCCCTGGGCTCGCCCGAGTCCACCATCACGCCGCAGGCCCTGCGCGACGTCTTCGGACTGGACTCCCGCGTCATCGAGGACCCCGTCACCGGCGGGCCGCTCATCGTGCCGGAGCGCCCATAAGCCCCGTCGTTCCCTGCGTTTTTCGATCATGGGAAAGGCAGCGGGAGTTCATCATGTTCACGCTTTCAGTCACAGGACGGCTACTGCACACTGTGTGACACATTCTGCGAATCGTTGCTCATTGCTAGCAAAGACTTAACAGACTCGTGACCAGTAATCTCTAGTCCCCGTCGTGCTGTGAAACTACCCTGTGGGTATGAAGAATCTGCGCGCACTCCTGTCCCTCAGCCTGCTGCTGCCACTCGCCGCGTGTTCCGCCAGCGAGGAGGACTCTGCGGCACCGTCGGCAGTCACGACCACCGTCGTTCACTCGGCCGACGCCCCTGCGGGTGACGATGCCGCCGACGGCACTGTCGGTGCTGGCGGTACTGGCGGTGCTGACGCCGCCGATACCGCCACGGCCGACGACGTTGCTTCCGGGGCCGCTCCCGGCGCGTCCGGCACCGCACCAGCCCCAGCATCCTCCACTATCCCGCCCTTGCCCGAGGGCGCCTGCGCCACCTCCCAGCTCTCCACCGAGATCACCAACGAACAGGGAGCCGCTGGCTCCCGACTCGTCGACATCGTGCTGACCAATACCTCTGACGAGGAGTGCACCCTCACGGGCTTCCCCGGCGTCTCCGCCGTCACCAGCAACGACGGCACTCAACTAGGCCCCGCCGCGCTGCGTGAGACCGGCACCGAAGCTGCCACCGTGACGCTGGCGCCAGGGGCCCAGGCCCGCACGGGGCTCAAGATCACCAACGTGGGATTGCTCGACGCGGCGGCCTGCCAACCGCAGGACGCCGATGGCCTGCGGATCTATCCGCCCGAAAACACCGACAGCCTCTATGTCGCAGTGCCGGGCCTGCAGGCCTGCGCGGGCGAGGTCGACATCTTGTCTGTCCAGCCCATCACTCAGCTCTCCCCGTAAATCATTTCGATCTCCTAACAATTTCCAGCCGGTGATAGGACTCGGCTTCGCGCTTCGTTAGTCTCGGCCACGAGTTCGCCCCTCGGACGAAGGACATACACCATGACCACTCTCCCTGTCCTCCTGCCCCAACGCACCGCGCGTGCCGCAGTAGCGGCGGCATCAGCAGCCGCGCTCGTTGCGTCCTGCTCCCTCCCCGACACTCGGCGCGAGGCAGCCCCGTCGGAATCCGCAGTGGCACCTGACTTGAGCGCGGCGACCGAGTCTGCCTCCAACCCACCAGCGACCTCGAGCACTTCCTCACGCGCGACTCGCAGCAGCACCAGCCCAGCTACGTCGAGCAGGGCGGCATCGACACGCAACTGGCCCGTATCCTTGGCCGAAGAAAGCTGCGACCCGAACGCCGGAGTCGCCGACTCCGGAGTCGGCGAATTCGTTGACAAAGGCGAAGCACCAACGGCCATCGTTCATTTCCTGTTGACGGAGGAGCCTGAACGCGGAGCACCTCTCAAAGACTTCAAAGTCACCCAAGATTCTTTCGATGCGTGCGAGCCCCTGAGCTACATCATTGCCTCCGGCAACTACGAGGGCGAACAAGTGGTCTTCTCCATCGTTTTCAACTGGGGCCACCCGCTCAATGACAGCAATGGGTACTTCTCCGGCGACGGCTTCGACTTCACCATTGGCAGCCACTCCGTAAGTTTCACTACGGGCGATACTCCCGCACATGAGGCAGGCAAGCCAGTGAGCGTGACATTTACCGCGATGGACTTCGGAGCACTCAAGACCGAGCTCAACGCAGAAGACAAACACCACATCGGAATCGACCTCACCCATCTGAACGACGCCGTCGATCCGGCCGACCTCGACGAGTTCTACGAATTCGACACCAATAGCGGCCCCGTCCGCTGCCGCTTCTCCATCAGCGAAAGTGAATGCGACTTCCTCGACGGTGAGTTTTCCCCCGCGGAAGCCATGAACGGACCAAGCAACTACTTCCTCAAAACCCATGGCGAAACGGAAGTCGACCTCGCCACCTTCAGAGACGACTCCAAAGACTTCCTGTCCGACAAGAAATTTGAAAAGGTCGGCGACGGCACTTACGAGGCCGGCACCTTGGGTCACCCCATCCAGGCGGAGCTCAAAGACGGCACTCTGACCCTCTACTTCCCCGACGGCGCCTACGTCTTCGAGGACGGCGTCCTCGACTTCTTCAACGAGGATGACCTGGAGGCGGGTACCATGCGCTCGGCGGCAACGTCCTCTGCCCGCGCGGATTAGCCCTCGATGTCGCGCAAGTAACGGGCCGACACCCCGCCCGCAATAGTGCGCAGCGCGACGTCCTTGGTCACCACCGTGCCCGCGGCCACGACCGCATGCTCCCCTTTGTGGATGCCACCTTGATCCTGGAAACGCGCGCCCGAGTTGATGACAACGTTTTCCCGATGTGCGTGTTGCTGCCAAACAGGCTGGATACCTAGCGCGAGCAAGGTATCGCTGTCTCCTAGGCCAACTGCGGCGATGCGCTCGTTCTCATTGCCCTCAATATTTGACGCCGAGGAATCCTCGCCTCGGGAGCAACCGGAAAGGACGAGAGTGGATGCTGCTAAGACAGCGGCCGTCTTCATTGCCGCGCGACGGGTCAGCGAATTGTTTCGAAACATATAAAAGCCTAACGTGTAGGGAGCTCATTGGGGTGCGGTGAAGGCCATCGGACGCACGGGGTGTTGATCGATCCTCGAGCGCGCGTCAATCACGTCTACCGCGTCTACCCCGCATGGGGCAGCCTAACTAGATAAAGGATAGGCTAAGTTAATTATTTCGGGGGGGTGTGTGGCTGCCGATATGGAGGCAGCTCAGCCGCTAGGGGCCAGCCGACAGGCGCTCCCAGCCGAAGGGGTGGGACCCCAGCCGATAGGAAGGCTCCCAGCGGAAGGGGGGATCCCGGCCGACAGGGGGCACTTTAGAAACGGTTTAGCAAACCACCGAACGTCCGCCGCTCCTCCACACGCTTCGCCCGACCACCGGCAGTTACCTACCTCCCCTCCCCACCTCGAACAGCTGGGCACTCCACCCCACCGGCTGCTTCGAACGCACTACCGCACCCACGGCAGCCAGGTGCTTCGCAATCACACGGGCCGTGGGCAGCTGCGATCCATACAGAACGAGGCGTGATAAATCTTCCTGGTAGTCATGATCCTCGGCCCCACTTTCCTGCAACACTGGGGTCACCAGGAACAGCTGCGCCCCAGAACGTAGTACGGCAGCTACCAGCTGCTGCAACTCTATAGTTGGCCAACGTCGCCACGGATCAACCAGCACCACAGCATCTACCTGCTCGCACAAAGTAGCCACTGTGCCAGCCCAATCCGCCCGGCGCGCATCCCCACCGCTACGCCCAACCGTTGGAGCGTGCAGTGCACTATAGCGAGCACGATCCCGGCGGCGTGGAGCAATATCGCGCAGCATAACCTCCTCTGCGCTGGCCCCAGGCTCCGTCATCGCTGCAGTTGCTGCGCCTACTGAGATCCTTGCGTCATCCTCTGCCTCCGAAAACGACCCCAACACCACGGCGTTTGCCTGCGGTATCTTACGTAGAATCTCATCCGCATACACCGCCGCGGCCGGACCTCCCACCGCGCATCGAAGCGAGCCAGCATCCTGTCGCGCTAGTAGCTTGCTGCTCAGAATCTCCGCTGCGGCCGGGGCCGACCACTGAGCACTGGAGGCCGCCTGTTCGTGTTCCTCCACGGCCAGTTGTGGCTGGGTTTGCACAATGTAGTCCCAGCGGTGCTCGCCGGTATCAGCCGGATTCTGCAGTGCCTGCCCTAGCCGGCCAAGTGCTGCGGTCTTGGCGGCCGCCGGCCCGGTAATCCAATCCCTTACTGGAGAATCCGGGTTTGCCAACTCGCTGCCCAGCGCAGTGAGGCCGATTCGAACCGCCCGTTGGTCCGCCACATCCTCCGATGAGCTATCCAGTGCTACATCCGCCGACAACGTCACTAACCCCACTGCCTCCAGGTAACGCGCAATCCGGAGAGCCAGCTCCTGCTGCACGCCAGTTGCTTCGGCCAGTTGATCCACTCGATCCGCGCCCTCATCAATCAGGCCGAAAATCCCCATCCCTACGGCTTGGCGCACAAGAATCGCCGACCCCATTTCGGTGAGTTCATGCAGCTCAACCAGCGCATTACGGTAGCTCGTCACAGCCCCTGTCTCCGCCCCCTCACTGTCGCCCTGCAACGGAGTGCCCGTAACCTGCCCCGCACTCTCAGCCTGCGTAGCCGTCGCCCCTGCTTCCGATTGCGCCGGTGCCATTGCGCGCCAGTACCCCGTAATCTCCACGTTTTCCCGCGGAATCCCCAGAGCTCGAACCCAGCGTCGGATCGCCTTCAATCGCCCGGCCTCTCCCGCAGCCCATACATAGGGCATCGCAGCGGGCTCGGCCGCCCACTCTGGGTGTTCTCCGTACAACTCGGTAGCTTTCGCCACGAAGTCCCCGCCCTCGTCTCGCACCTGCCAGTGAATGTCCACCTGTGCTTCGAACTCCAGTCGCTGGACATGTGCCCGCGTGGCTACCTCAATAATCGCCACTGCCCTATACCCGGCGGGCAAAGACTCTATACAGCGAGCAATCGCCGGCAGCGCCGTCTCGTCGCCCACCATCAGTAGCCACGGAGTGTGGGTGGGCAGCGCTGCGCAAGACTTCGGCCCTGCGATATACAGGGGATCTCCCGGTCGAGCTCGTGCGGACCAGTCCTCGGCCAGGCCTTGGCCATGCCGCGCGAAGTCTACGACGAGACGGCCCTGGGAGGCGTCGAATGAACGGACGGTATATGTCCGAAACAGATCTTTGACTTCCTCTTGCCATAGCACCGTCGCGTCCTCCCGTGTGATGGGGTGAGGGCGCTCCCCGGTGGCCGGGTCTGGGAAGATGATGCGGATATCGTCGTCGAAACCATCGCTGACTAGCGGTGGTGCGTCTACGCCGAACGCACTATGGGCGCGTAGTTGTTCGCCCGTCAGAGTAATGCGACGCATCCCTGGTGTGATGTCCTCGATGTCATCGACCTGCAGTTCGCGGATCGTAATGGGGTAGATTTCCCTGTCTCGGCTATTCCTCGCCATGGTCATTCCTTTCTCGTTTCTGGGTTGGCGGTGTGCGGTGAGTCGGTGTGCGTAGGGTCAGTATGTGGGTTGGTTTAGTGGATTGGGACGGTGTGTAGCGGGTCAGTGCGGTGGATCGGCATGCGGTTGGTCGGCATGCGCAGGGTCGATGCCTCTCGCCTCGGGTGCTGGCCGGTCAGCCGAACTCTTGTCCAGCACCGCGGTGCCCACTGCTGAAAACGTTCTTCCAGCCATCGACTTTCATCAGCTGCGCATGCGTAAGTTCAAGTTCGCTCACCCGCACCGGATACGCCCCCGGACGGCGCCTCCACGCAGCAGCCGGATCCCACTGCGCAGAAGACAAGCAAAGTTCCTTGCGGGTCGGCGGGCGGCAGCGGGGAGGCGAGTGAGCGAACAAGAAAGGGCATAAGAAAACACCCCACGCTGCCACACCGGGCGACACACTCGCGAGGGGTGCTGGAGAAAAAGAGACTAAGAGAGCTTTTTCAAGGTAGGCTTGACCTGCTCCAATACCCATGCACGGGACAGGGAGGTCGGCGTGTTCAGGCCGGCAACCACAGCCTCGTTACCCGCCAGGGTGGCGCCGGACTTGACCTGCGGCAGGTCTGAGTAGCCCGGGATCTTCTCCACCTCCGCGATGTCACCGGTGCGGTTATAGATCACCATGAAGTCCGCAGCCAGGGCGGAGACGTTTTCTGGCGACAGAGTCACGCGCCCCTGCTTTACCTCAATAGAGCCGTCGGTCAGAGGTTCCGGGAATTTCATACCCAGGTCGTAGATGAAAGAGGCTCCTGGGTCCTTCGGGTCGGCCACAGCTCCAAAGGATCCCTGAGCGAACTGGGAGACCACACCGGTCTTACCCTCGATATTCGGCAGCTCGGACTTCGCATCGGTGAAGACCTTCTCATCCTGGTCGATGACTTCTTGAGCTTTATCTTCCTTGTTGAAGATCTTGCCGAGCTCCTTCAGCTGCGACTTCCAGCCGATCCCCTCACCCTCGGTGCCAATACCACCCAGAGTGGGCGCGATCTCGGAGAGCTGTGTGTAGTTATCCTCGGAGATCGTCCAGTAGTCCCCGACGATGAAATCCGGAGCAGCGGCAGCGATCTCTTCCTTCGGCAGAGTCTTGAAATCGGTCTGCTTGATAATCTCCACGCCGTCCAACTTGCCGTCGCGCCACGGGGCATTCATGTCCTTAGCAGACACCACCACGGCGGAGGGCTTGATGCCCATAGCCAGCAGGTTGTCGATGGCTGGACCAATGGCAACGACGCGCTCGGGGTTTACGGGGTATGTGTCTTCCCCCCTGGCGTGCTTGATGGTGACTTCGGAGGCATTATCACCGGAATTCGCTGCGGAGTTTGCGCCTGAGGAAGTATTTTCCGCCTTGCCATCTGTATCGGAGCTGCAGGCTCCCAACATCAGGGTAGTGGAGAGCACGGCGAGACTGAGCGCACGGACAACGATTGAGTTCTTCATCCTGAATGGGTTTCCATTTCACTAAACGAACAAGGTTAGGTAAGGCTACCATCACCCAGGGTAGGCTAACAAGGGTAATCCGAGACTTTTTAACTTAATTTGGATCGGGGAGGGCACGACGATCCAGCTTCCCATTACTGCTCAGCGGCAATGCCTGCAGAGCTGAAGCCATGTCCGACAACAACACGTCCAAACGGCCCCGGCTGAAACATCAACCCCGATTAAGACACCCGCGAGGTTGACAAAATATATCGGAACGCCTCCAAAAATGAAGCCTCGTATATTCCATTACACAGGCCTACAATCGCGGCCATGGAATCGAAGACGCTGACGTCACTGGTATTTGGAAATGTTGTGCTGGAATCGCAGATGACGAAGACGATTATCGTCGTCTACGCCGACGACATGCGGTCATGGTACTTTCGTCCGAGCCCGTATACGGAGCTCAAGGTGCCCCTCGATGAGCTGCAGGGGAAGCTGAGCAGAGAGCGCGCGGAACTCATCTCAGAGCGCATTTTTGATGGCGTCAAGCTGGAGCTCGAGGAAAGCTACTCCGGAGGCGTCGACCGCGCCCAAAAGGAGCTCTGCAGTTGGCTCCTGTGTGAGGAAGCAGCCGCTTAGACCAACATCAGGCCGACCCGAGAGCCGACTTAGGCTCAATACGACACGT
Source organism: Corynebacterium sp. HMSC059E07 (assembly GCF_001814395.1). Taxonomy (NCBI): domain Bacteria; kingdom Bacillati; phylum Actinomycetota; class Actinomycetes; order Mycobacteriales; family Corynebacteriaceae; genus Corynebacterium; species Corynebacterium sp. HMSC059E07. Next base: position 13,385 of record NZ_KV816303.1, on the reverse strand, counting down.
TGGGCCGTACGCCAGCCGGCGATGCGCCCACTCGAACGGGCCAGGTTTGCCCCAAGCCTCAAGCAGAGCAGCGAGCAGCAGCGTAAGGACAAAGACCAGCAGACCGATTCCAAGCTTGCCGCTCACCGAAGCATCCGCACCTAGTCCGAAGCCGGCTGGGGTGACAAGAACAATAAACAAAACCGATTGCGCAATGTAGCCCGACATAGAGCGCTTGCCCAACGCCACGAAAGCAAAGGCCCACCCAGGAACGCGATTGTTGAGTTTCTCCGTGAGCAGTGCCAAAACCGCCAGAATGCCAGGACCCGTAAGAAAGCCAAAAGCTTGGTTCAGCATCAAGAACACCGGTTCCAATTCGGTTGACACAACGCCAGCGGCCGCAAGCCCCCACGGAAGACCAACAAAGACAATGACCATACCTGCAATAACAACCCAGGTGACCAAGGTTCGGCGGTGCGCAGAAACGTTTGCAAGCACGCCCTCCCGCGCCCAGATATATCCGATGAGTAAAACGCCTACCAGCCCCACAAATGTGATGGGGATCTGCCCCAGAGCAGCAACCTCACCGCGCAGGTTGCGGGCGAAATAGTCACCGAATGTGACAAGATCAGCGGTCATCGGACGCGAGTTGGGCAGAGGATTGAAGTAGCCAAAATAGGCTCCCACCGCGCCCGAACCGGCGAAAACCGCATAGCCGCCAAAGAACCAGTAGGCAATGCGCCGCAGCGTGCGCGTCGAAAGCGTAAAGCACCAAGCCAAAGCGATGCCGATGAGGCCATAGACCAGCATGATGTCACCGTCGAAAAGCGCGAAGCCATGCGCCAGACCAAAAACTGCCAGCAGGCCGTAGCGGCGGATGAGTACGCGCCGCGATTCTTTAATGGTGTAGCCCTTACGCTGCAGGCTCGCAGCAATGAGACCAATGCCGAATCCCAACAGCATGCAGAACATCGGCAGGCCGCGCACACGCACAAACATGCCGGTAAACACTGCGGCCACGATGTCGAGGGGGTTATCGGAACGCACACCGCCCACGGTGGAGCTCGGCCCCAAGGACCAGTCGTTCACAACCCAACTCTGCACGGCGTTCGCCATGGCAATTCCCAACAGCGCCGTGCCGCGCGCTAAGTCGGGAACGATGAGGCGTTGTCGTTTCTCCTGCATACACCCTATTTTACTATTCTCAAGCAACATCTAAGGGCGGTTTGACTAGGCTGAACACCATGCCTGAGCCACTGTCGTACTCCTCCACCGAGGGCTTCCCGCAGCTGCACATGTCCCGCGTCATCGACGCTGAATTCGATGACGCCGCGGACAAACTCTTCCGCTGGGGCCTGCAGCGTAGCGGTCTCTTCCGGGTACGGCCCAGCCACGCCACGGTGGAGGAAGGCGCTGAGGTCAGCCTCGGGCTGGGGCCGTGGGAGTTTCGCTGCCGGGTCGTGGATGTCTTCCGCGAGGAGGGCCGGTGTGGCTTTACCTACGGCACCCTTCCCGGCCATATTGAGCGCGGCGAGGAGACCTTTACCCTGGAGCGCCTACGGGATGGGCGCACGCTGCTGCTTGTCGACGCCTCCTCCCAACCCGCTCACCTCCCCTTCCTGCGCTCGTTGCTCGATATTCCCCGGCGCGCGCTGATTCGCTTCTTTTACCTCAGGGCGCTGGGCTGATCCCCCGCAGCGCCCGCCGGCGGATGGTGGCTAGGTGGTGAATCCGTCCTTAGGATTCCAGGTCTTGCTCACCGCCAGTGCTACCGAAGCATCTTCAGCTTCAACATCAGAAACACGGTAGTAGTGCATGTCCACGTGATCGGCAAAGAGGTGCGCGACGGCATAGCCGTGGGAGTCATAGTCCAAGTGCTTTACCCACGGATTGGCGTCCTTGATTGCGTCCTCAATGAGCAACGAAGTCGAGTTGTCCTCCCCATGGTAGGTGCCTGTGTAGGTGGTGAGGATTTCGTCGACGTTGGGCGCCGTAATTGAGGTAGTCACCAGCTCACAGGCCACGCGCTTGTCGTGCAGGTAGATGTCGTTGGCCCATTCCGAGTGAATATCACCGGTAATGAAGAAGGAGTTGCCCTCGCGAGCATCAAGAGCCTCGAGTACACGGTCACGGTCGGCGGCGTATCCATCCCATTGATCCGAATTCACGGCGAAGCCAGAAGTATTGCCCTTGACAAAGCGCAAGCCCTCATTGGCGGCATCATTACCTGGGATGGTCAGCAGGCGCATGGGAGCCATCATCACCGAGTTGCCCATCACCATCCACGTGGCGTCTGACATCGAAATAGTGTCCCGCAGCCACTGCAGCTGTTCGTTACCCACGATGGTTCGATTCGGGTCCCCGAAGTTAGCAGCGGTGGTTTCCTGATCGCGGTAGGTACGCAAGTCCATCATGGTGAGCTCCATGAGGGAGCCGAAGCGCAGGTTGCGGTAAAGCTTACCGCCCTCGCTCAGCTGCTTTTGGCGCAGCGGCATCCATTCGTAATAGGCCTGCAAGGCGTCGTTCCAACGGCGGGACCACTCGCCCTCTGCAAACCCAGGTGTGTGGTTTTCGGCGCCCTCGCGCCAGGAGTTGTTGGCTGTCTCGTGGTCATCCCACACCACGACCCACGGGGCCGCAGCATGCGCAGCCTGCAGGTGCTCGTCGGTGCGGTAGCGGCCGTAGCGGATGCGGTAATCCTCCAGCGTGACGATCTCCCACACGGGGTGGTGCTCACGTGCCACACCACTCTTGCCCACGTACTCCCCCGTGGGATATTCGTAGATGTAATCCCCAAGGAAGACCACGAAGTCAAGCTCCCCGGAGCGTCCACGCTCCGCCATGTCCTTGTAGGCGTTAAAGAAGCCCGATTCGTAGTTGGCGCACGAGGCCACGGCGAATTTCAGGTTGTCTACCTGGGCGTCGACAGCTGGCGCAGTTTTCGTCCTGCCCACGGGCGAATACGCCCCGCTATGCTCACCCGAGGTCACCTGGAAGCGGTAGTAGTACACGGTGTCCGGGTTCAGGCCAAAGGGATCTACGTGAACGGTATGGTCGTGCTCCGCGGAGGCAACCTCTTGACCGTGTGCCACCACGGAAGCCATCGCCTCATCTGTAGCAATCTCCCATGCCACGTGAACGTCGTCTCCCATGCCAGAACCAGGCAGGGCATCCCGGTCCGGGGTGACGCGGGTCCACAGCACCACCGAGGTGGGCAGCGGATCGCCGGACGCAACGCCGTGGAGGAAAGGCAGCTGGGCGCCGGTGTACTGGTTATACGCTTCCAACGGGGTCTGGCGCGGGGTGCCGTGCTGGGCAGTTGCTGCCGACAGCCCATAGCCAGCGGCCGCGGTGGATGCACCAACGGCGCCCCAACGCAGCGCGGTGCGTCGATTAAAGCGGATAGCGCGAGAGTTTCTTAAAGATTCTGAAGAGTCTGGGGTATCTGTGGACCCGAATTCGTGGGACATGGGGCTAAACATAAGCTCACCAAAACTGCTATTTCAACGCGAAACAGCGCGTGATATCCCCTATACCGGGGGCATGTTCCACAGATTTCTATTCTGCTTAACCGGAGGTTCACCTTGAGATGTTTCTGTGACTAGGTCATGTCTGTTTCTCTGTTTTCTCAGCAGAGAAACACTCTCACACTCAACTTCCGATATTCATCGCAAAAGGCACACAAAGCAATAATGAAGCGTTTTAGTTTTTCTCCCGCCTCCGCTGGCGTAGCCACCATGACCGCGGCCGCTCTTGTCTTCACCTCACAGGTAAGCGTTCCCGTTCTGGCTACCGCTCAAACTAGCCCCATTTCCCGGATGGTGCTCCAACCGGGAAGCAAGGAAAGCTCCGTCATTGTCTCGTGGCGCACCCAGGGCCCGGCAGACAAGGAAGTCCTCGAGGTCACCGGCCCAGACGGCGCCCAGACCTTTGAAGCCGAGGAAAAGGACGGTGGCGCTATTGCATACGTGTCCAACTACGCCACCGCTACGGGTCTAAAGGAAAACACCGAGTACACCTACCGCGTCGGCTCCGAAGAGGGCGGCTGGTCCGAGCCTGAAACCTTTAACACCGGCAGCTTTGGCCAGGACTGGAGCTTCGTCACGGTTTCTGACGCGCAGATTGGAGTCGATGCCGACATCAAGGGTCAGACCGAGCAGTGGAACAAGACCATCGGCAACGCGGTTGCCGACGCCCCTCAAGCCAGCATGATCTGGTCCCTCGGTGACCAGGTTGAGGGCTGGGGCGCGACGATCGCGCAGTACGACGGCTACTTCTCCTCACCGGAGATTCGAAACATTCCCACCAACGCACTGCCGGGCAATCACGAGACGTACCCGTCAGACCTGGCAATGAAGCACTACGATGAGCACTTCATCAACCCGAATCAGGAGCCAGACCTGCGGGATTTCTACTTTGAGCGCAACAACGTTCTCTTCCTTGGGCTCGACACCAACGCCAGCAGTGACGCGGACATTGAGCGCCATGCGGAGTTCATGCGTAAGACCATTGAAAACCGCGGAGCTTTCAATGACTGGATCATCGTGGGCATGCACCACGCCTTCTTCTCTCAAGGCACCCACTACACCGATGGCGATGTAACCAAGCTCCGTGAAAAGCTCGCTCCGGTCATGTCCGAACTGGACGTCGATGCCGTACTCAGCGGCCACGATCACATCTACACCCGTACCCATCTCATGAACGGCCTTGAGCCGGTGAAGGCTCCTGCGAAGCGTGGCGACGTCCTCGCCCCCAATGACGGTGAGGTCCTCTACATCACCACCACCTCGGCGGGCGGCGGCAAGTTCTATGACTTCCAGGGTGAGGACGGGAAGAAGTACCCCAATGCCCGCATGGAAAACATGGACCCTGCTCTGCCGCACGAGTCCACGGCGATCTGGCGCCAGGACTACGACGAGGACTACATGGTCGTCGATGTGACCGGTGATGAGCTCACCTTCCGCACCTACAACGCCAACAACCCGAACTTGGTGGACAAGGTCACGCTGAAGAACAACGACCACGCCATTGCGGACCCGCGCGAAGAGAAGCCGACGACCCCGGCACCGGCGACCACAACTGAGGTCGTCACCACGGAGGTACCGACCACCGTGACCACCACGGAAACCAAAGAGGTCCCCACCACGGTGACCACCACGCTCCCAGCGGAGAAGACCACCAAGACAGTGACCTCGATGGTGCCCACCACTGAGGAAAAGACCATCACCACCAAGGTGCCGACGACCATTACCACTACCAAAACTGCCGAGCCCTCCGAGCCTTCGGATCCCTCCAAGCCAGCCAAGCCAGGTGAGCCAGCCAAGCCGGATGAGAACTGTGACGAGGGCTCTGCGGGGGCGTCGGCAAGCTCGGCAGGCTCCTCCGATGGGTCCTCGGATGATTCGTGCTCGTCCTCTCGCGGCGGCATGATTGGCTTCCTGTTGGGGGCCATCAGCGCGCTGATTGTCGCCGGCGGTGTGGCGGCGCTGGACCCGAACAGCCCGGTCCGCAACAACATTCAGAGCATGCTCGACTCGCTTTACCGGATGTATACCCGGTTGTTCTAAGGCCCCCTAAAACACGCAAACGGAAACGGAATGCACGGGGGTTAATCCCCCTGTATTTCCCGTTCCCAAGCGCAGATCGCCTCCTGTGTGTAATTTAACTCACATGCACACAAAGTCACGTTTCATACCAAAACCATTGCTCACGGCGATTCTTTTCCTCGCAGCAGTCGCTCTCTCCGTCGTAAGCGTTCTCTTTCCCCTCACCGCCACCGCCGAAGATTCACGCTCAACCTCCACTAGTAGCTCCGTGCCGAGCTCCCCCACTGCTTCTAGTGACATGGCCCCGACCATGGTGGTCTTCGATTCCTCCGGTTCCATGATCACCAACGATGCCGGCGGCCAGACCCGCATCGACGCCGCCAAAGATGCCGCCCGCACCTTCATCACCGAAGCCGGGGACGACGCCCCTCTGGGACTTGTCACCTACGGTGGGAACACCGGCGAGGCTCCTGAAGATGAAGCTGCCGGTTGCCAGGACATCACCGTGGTAACGCCACCCGAGGCCGGCAATTCTGAGAAGATGATTGGCCACATGGATGGCCTCCAACCGCGCGGCTTTACGCCCATCGGTGAATCTCTGCGCAAGGCCGCGGCTGAGCTTCCAAAGGAAGGCCAGCGCAGCATCATCTTGGTCTCGGATGGCGTTGCGACATGTACCCCGCCACCGGTCTGCGATGTGGCGAAGGAACTCAAGGAACAGGGTATCGACCTGGTCATCAACACCGTCGGCTTCAACGTGGAACCTGAAGCTCAGCAGGAACTCCAGTGCATTGCCGACGCCACCGGCGGCACCTATGCCGACGCCTCCGACGCCGATAGCTTGGCCAAGGAGCTTAGCCGCGCAGCACCGCGCGCCTTCAACGCCTACGAATCAGACCTCAAGGAAATCGAAGGCGGCGAAACCAAGGGTTCTCCGGCCAAGGTAGACCGTGACGTGGAAGCCTTCTCCACCACTCTTCTTCCGACGGAGGGTGAGGGGCACTCCGCTGAATCCACTACCTTCTTCACTACCCCATTGCTGAAGGCGAGCGCGTGGTGATTGGGCCTGACCCCTTTTTGGTGGACACCTTTCATTCCAGCCCAGTCGGGCTGGGAAGAAAGGTAATCTACCACCATGTCCAGGTACTCCGAACAGTTCAAACGCGATGCTGTGGCCCTCTATGAAAACAATGAGGACCTCTCGCTGAACGCAGCATCAGCAGAGCTCGGTATCAACCGTGCCTCGCTGCATTCTTGGGTCACCAAGTACGGCACCGGAAAGCGTGCCCGCATTAGAGCCGTGCATGATAAAGCCCAAGCGGCGACTGATTCTGAGCGAATCCGCCAGCTGGAAAAAGAAAACGCGAAGCTGCGCGAAGAACGCGATATTCTACGTAAAGCTGCTAAATATTTTGCCGAAGAGACACGCTGGTGATCCGCTTCCAGTTTGTCTATGACCATCGAACCGAATACTCGGTCAAGCGGATGTGCCACGTTTTAAAGCTCAATCGCTCCTCGTTCTATAAATGGGTCCAAACCCGTGAAAAGCGCAGGTTAAAGATGTGTTCCGATGCCCTTATTGGTGCGAGAATTACAACCATCTTCGATGATGAGCACGGGCTTTATGGTGCTAAACGCATCGCTGCAAGCCTTAACGACGATACGGACTTTCCTCCGACCAATCACAAGAAGGTCGCACGCATCATGAAATCCATGGGACTTAAAGGCTTTACCAAGCGCCGCCGATGTGTCACTACCAGGCGCAAGCCTGGCCACCGTGTCATGCCGGACTTAGTAGGCCGTACATTCACAGCCAACGAGCCGAACCGCGTTTATCTTGGCGACATTACCTACCCGCCCTGTAAGGGTGGCAAGAACATGTATTTGGCCACAGTCATTGACACGTATTCACGGAAACTTGCAGGTTATGCGATCGCAGACCACATGCGAGTGTCACTGGTCGTCGATGCACTAGCCCACGCGCACGGTGTGCGTGGCAGTCTTGACGGGGCTGTATTCCATTCCGATCACGGCAGTGTGTACACCTCACAAGCCTTTAGGGACCACTGCACCCAGCTTGGTGTTCGCC
>NZ_KV816303.1:0-5671 GCF_001814395.1 Corynebacterium sp. HMSC059E07 | reverse complement strand
TTCGCCAATCCATGGGAGCGGTGGGAACGAGTGCTGATAATGCCCTGGCAGAATCATTTAACGCCACCTTAAAGCGTGAAGTCCTGCGTGATCGGAAAGTCTTTGACAATCCCATCGTCTGCCGCCAAGAAGTCTTTCGATGGTGCATGCGCTACAACACGCGCAGACGACACTCCTGGTGCAATCTTCTAGCCCCCGATGACTTCGAAGCACTCACATCAGCTACACTGACCCAAGCAGCATAGCTAACCCCCGACGTGTCCACTGTCCGGGGGTCAGGCCCGTCTCCACCTCGTACGCCTCAATCCCATCATCACGCGCAGCGAGCTCGTGGAGGCCACCGGACTGTCCCAGCCCACCATCACCCGCGCCACCGCCGCTCTCCTCAAGGCCGGCCTCATCCAAGAGCGCACGGACCTCACCCGCTCCCAAGGTCGCGGCCGCCCCACGGTTCCGCTCGAGGCCTCCGATAACGGCTGGCTCCTTTCCGGCATCGCGGTCGGCACCACCTCGACGTATATCGGCCTCTACGACACCCGCGGCCGCATTATCCGCGAAGACAACGTTCCCACCCCGGTCTCGAAGCTCAGCCCCGATGACTTCGTCGAGCACGTCATCGCTGGCGTCAACCGGCTCACCACCGGTGTCGACCGCACACTCGTTTCCGTCGGCGTGACCACCTCCGGCTCCGTCGACGAAGAAGGCAAGGTCCACGCGGCCAACCTCGGCTGGGACGGCATGGATATCGCAGGACGCCTCGACTTCCAGTTCGGCGTCCCCGTCACTGTCACCCCGGCCGTGCCCGCCATCCTCGCTTCGGAGACGCAGGCCGCTCCTCTCGGCGACGAAGCCCGCACGCTCGTCCTCTTCGCGGATGACTCGATTGGCGCCGCCCTGTCCGATGAGGACGGCGTTGCCTCCATCGAGCTCCCACAGTTCGACGGCGCCGACCCACGCGACACCCTCGTCAACGCCGCGCTTGCGCCCCGTCTCGCTGAGGCTGCCGATGCCCCCCTCGGTCCTTGCCCAGCGCGCCTCCGACCTCGGCCGCCTTACGGCCCAGCTTATCGATGCCCACCGCCCCGACACCGTGGTCATCGCCGGCTCCGCCTTCTACGACGTGCCCACCGCGCCGAAGCTCTTTGCCTCGGCCGCACGCGGCGAGCTCGACCCCGATCTCGCGTCCGCGACGGAGCTGCGCATGATCCCCAACCACAAGGAGATCGTCCGCTCCATCGCCCGCGCCGTCGCGCTCGACCCGCTCCTGCGCACGCCGCTTGAGCTGAACACCGCGAAGGTGCGCGCCGCCTAGGCCAGCCCGCACTCCGCACGCAGTTCGGCAAGGTTGCCGTCGTAGAGATACCCGCGCAGCCCTGCCGCCCGTGCTGCGTCGACGTTGCCCTGGGTGTCATCAATAAAGAGTGTGTCTTTCGCACTCGCACCCAACGCGTCCATCGCCACGTCGAAGGCCCGCTTGTCGGGCTTGACCACGCCAATCTCGCCACTGAGCACCACGGCGGTGAATTCCTTGAGTCACGAGTCGTTGCGCTCGCGCACCATACGACCGAGTCCCACCGGAATATTGGACAGCACGCCCACCGCATTGCCCGCGCCAAGCAACTCCTGGGCGACCCCACGACGTCGAGGTCCGGCGCCGTACACGGCTCGAAGTCCTGAGCGACGGCCTCAGAGATATCGAAGTCCGGAAGGCCTAGGCGCACCTGCATCTGGCGCCACCAGCGTTCGTCGCTCACCACGCCCGCGTCATAGGCCGGGCGCAATTCGTTATACGCCGTCCAAAAAGCGGCCGGATCCTCGGCACCGACGAGACGTAGCAGCGCCTCCTTCGGCTCCGGTGGGCGATGACGGAGCAAGACTCCGTAGAAATCGAAAAGATACGTCGACATACATCCAGACTACGGAAAGCCGCGCAGACTCGTCCCAAAACGACAGAGTTCTAGAAACGGAACAAGCGTCCGGGCAGCCCCGTGGGCACGAGCAGCACCGCCACGGCACCCAGCGCCGCGCCTCCTGCATACAGCGGCACAATGGCGTCCGGAATGATGCCGAGCGGCGTGAAGATCACCAAGCCCACGGCGGCAAGCACGAGCGCGCCGCCGACTGACGCAATGGACTTCTGCGGCAGGCTCACCGCGATGAGCGCAGCAAAAAGAAAGAGACCCGCCCCCGCGAAGGGCCCCAGCATGAGTGCCGCACCAAGCAGAAAAGTGCCGAGCGCAACGTGCGTACTGCTCAACGCCATGCCGACGCCCAAGGCGACGGCGAGCGCGAGGAGCACGACCACGGTCCAGGTTTTCTGCTTCATAGACATATAAAACGCAGTCTCCCACCAACCATGGGGTTGGTGGGAGATATTAGGACAATCTTGATGGGTTTGTTACCGCATGGTCACTGTCCCTTGACCTTTGTGTATTAGCTAGGCCTTGATGGCCACGCGTGACTACTTTGCGCGGGAGCCCAGAGTGGCGTCGATGCGCAGGAGGCCGGAGCCATCGTTGCCCACGAGCTTGATCTGGTCAATAATCTCGGTGACGGTGTCCTCTTCCTCAATCTGCTCGTCGAGGAACCAGTTCACGATCTGGCGGGACTCAAGGTCCTTCACCTCATCAGCGGTACGAGCGATCTCGCGGATCTGCTCGGAGACCTTCTGCTCGTGTGCGTAGGCAGCCTCGAAAGCGTCGAGCGGGGTCGCGGCCTTCACAGACGGAACCGGGACATCGGTGAGCTCCACGCGGTAACCGCGTGCGAGGAGGTGGTTGGCAAACTTCTGAGCGTGCTCGCGCTCCTCCGCAGCCTGAGCGTAGAACCAGTCACGCATGCCCGGGAAGGAAAGATCATCCATCTCGTAGGCCAGCTGGGTGTAGATGAGGGCGGCGCCGTGCTCGTTAATAACCTGTGCGTTCAGCAGGCTCTGCAGCTTCTCGTTCATTGAATATCCTTGCCTTTCGGTACCTGTTCAATAGGTAAATTTCTGTCTTTTCCGACGGCTATCCAACGGGTTTCCGGCGGTATAGTCTCCCATAATACAGATATTCAAAAATGCCGCTAGCTAGGTTAGGGTTCCCAAACATGCAGGCCAAAGACAATTTTGGTCACGGTAACCTAAGTTACCGCAACCTGATCAACGCCCGAATCCACACAAACGGAAGCAATCGAACTAGAGTCGGATGCCCGCCCGCTTGAGCGCATCAAGCACCAAAGGCATCCCTGCCACCGCGGTACCCACGAGCGCCACAACGCCCGCAATCACCCCCACGAGGATGCCGATACCCTCGCTCGACGGTTCCTCCGAGCTCAGCGTTCCCAACTGCGCGGAAGCCTGGGCAAGTCCCGTCGACTTATGCCCCTCGACTACCCCGGCATCCTTGCCATCAGCGAAGTCCAGCACGAGATCAACGTCGCCGCCCTCAAGTATCTGACCTTCCTTATAGCGCAGTAGCGAGCCCTCCAGGCCTGCACCCGCGGTGGCCTGGCGATCCTGCGCGCTCACATCGGTCCCAACCGCGATGGGGGCATCGAGGGTGAACGTGACCAGCACGTCATCATCGCCATCCCTGTCGACCTGCGCGCCCTTATCGCCCGGATCCCCGGACAAAACGTAGTCTCCAACGAGCTCGACCTTCGTGCCTTGCACCTGCAGCTTGAGATCTGAGTAGGTGAGATCGAGGCCGGCCGAGCCGCCCGCGCCCAGGCCTTTGTAGGCCACGATATGCGCCGAACCGTCAAGGACGATGGTGCCGTTGCCGTCCGCATCTAACGTCGTCTCAGCGACGTTGACCGGAAAGAGCAGCTGATTGTCCTTATACGTCGCCCCATCCGTGGTCGTCCAACGGCCAGCTGCCATTGGGCCAGCAAGATGCTCCATAAATGAGGTCTTGATGGGCCAGGCGAATGTACCCGCCGTCAGGTCCTGCGTTGCAGCAGTAGCCGGAACAGCCATTGCAGAGACGATAAGAGCAGATGCGAGAGAAGCAGAAGAGATTTTCTTCACGCGACAGACCTCCAGGTCACTTTAGAAATACAGATAAAACAAGAAGGAGGAAGAGAGGAAATAGTGAACCCGGCGCTACGCTGCGCCCGGATACAGCTTCGCTAGCTCGGCGAAGACTGCCGAGTTACACGCGAAGGCGGCCTGTGCCTCGGCGATGAGAGCGGCACGCTGGGCATCAGAAAGCGCGAGCTCGTCGAGCGCCTTGCGGTACGCGCTGCGGTAGGGCGGAATCTTGCCAATCGCCGCGAAGTTATAGAAATTGAGCGCATCCGGGTCGATACCGTAGAGAGCCCCCAGGCGCGCGGCAATAACCTGCCCACCCGAGATATCGCCAAGGTAGCGCACGTAGTGGTGAGCAACGACCCGGGGCTCCGATCCCGGCGTATCGAGCGATTCCAGGCGCGCGACGTAGCGTGCGGTGGCGGGAAGGATACGCACCTCGTCGCGCCACTGCGGGCCGTACATTTCCGCGAGGTCGAGTTCCAGCGCATCGCGGCGTTCCAACCGGGGGTCGGCCACCGCTCCGGCGATGCGAGTATCCGCTACCGTGCGGACCGCGCGCTCAAGCGCCTCATAGATAAACCACAACTGCCCAGTAAAGGTGGCGAGTGCCTCTGCGCTGAGCTCACCCGCCATCAAGCGGGTCATAAAATCTGAGCCCTCTGCGCTGGCGTGCGCTCGCGCGGTTTCCTCACGCAGCATCTGCGAAAGCGGCGTCGTGGTCATGGCAACGGTCATGGCCAAATTCCTCCTGATTAAGTAACGCTTGCCTAACCTTAATGTGGATAGTCTAAACAAGGCAAGCCTTACATATCAAGACCTATGCCATACTTCATGCCCACAGTGACGCATATTCGACCGAAAGTATGACTAATCGTCGCACCCCCATGCTCAGCGCACATCTCTCCCCCAGGTTTTAGTCCCCCAAATTGCCCGAGAGCCGGTCGAGGCGCTGCTGACTGACCGGATCAAGACCCCGAATATCCACGGTCACGCCGCGCTGCGCGTATTTCTCACGCACCGCATCCAGCGTCGCCACAGTCGAGGCATCCCATACCTGCGCAGCCGACATGTCGATATCGACCTCAGAGACTCCCAGCGTGTAGTCAAAGGAATAGACAAGGTCGTTGGACGAAGCAAAGAAAAGCTGGCCGGTGACGCGGTACGCGGCGCGGGTGGCATCGGAAGCAACGAGCTCGACCTGGGTGAGGTGCGCGACGCGACGCGCGAACGCAATCATGGCCGTGAGCACGCCGGCGATGACGCCGACCGCCAGGTTGTGAGTAACCAATGTCCCCACAACCGTCACGAGCATGACCAGCGTTTCCGACAGCGGCATGCGGTGGATGGTGCGCACCGAGTGCCAATCCACCGTGTCCGCGGCGACGAGGATCATGACGGCGACAAGCGCAGTCATGGGAATCGCACCCACGGTATCGCCCAACACAAGGATGAGAATGAGGAGGAAGATGCCAGCGAGCAGGCTCGACAGGCGCGTGCGAGCACCAGAAGCTTTGACGCCAATCATCGCACACACGCCCATGCCGCCGATGCTCGCCGCAAGGACGTTGCCAATACCCTGACCGAGGGACTCGCGCGTTTTATCCGAGTGGCTGTCCGTAATGTGGCCCTTCCGGTTTTAGAGTGCGTTGATTTTGT
>NZ_KV816302.1:0-33197 GCF_001814395.1 Corynebacterium sp. HMSC059E07 | reverse complement strand
CACACTATTGAGTTCTCAAACATCGTTCGCACACTCAGCGCAATGAATGTTTATTATTCACCGTCTTGAGCGGCTGGAGTTCATACTCTAGTAAACAAGTTTAAACCTTGTCAACTGGGAGTTAATCTCCGCGTCACCAGCGTCTCGCGGCGACTTCGATAAATATACGCACACCCCCAACAAACAACAAATCCCCAGGTATTCATACGTTTTCGATGAGTCCTAGTCCCGATTGTGAATCGCATGTCCAGAAAACGACGAATCCCGCCGCACAAGGCGGCGGGATAGGCATGGTCTGCTCCGACTAAGAAGACCGGTTGTTAGCTGAGCTTGGCACCGGCGAAGTTCTTCTTTCCTCGTCGCAGAACAAGCCACGAACCGTGAAGCAGATCCGTAGTGTCCGGCTCCCACTCATCAGACTCAATGCGTTTATTGTTGACGTACGCGCCACCTTCCTTGATGGTGCGTCGGGCAGCGCCCTTCGAATCGGCCAAGCCAGCGGCAACCAACAAATCAACAATGGTTCGCGGCTCCCCTGCGAAAATCTCTGCCACAGTGGTCTCAGACAAGGCACCAGCCAGGGTATTTTCGTCCAAATCAGTGAGCTCAGCTTTGCCGAACAGTGCCTGCGCTGCTAGCTCCACAGCCTTCGTAGCCTCTTCACCGTGCACCAATGTGGTCATCTCCTGGGCCAACCGGCGCTGCGCTTCACGACGGAATGGTTCGTCCGCGACCTTCTGTTCGTAGGAAGCAATCTCTTCCTGATCAAGGAAGGTGAACCAACGCAGGTAGTCGATGACCACAGAGTCGCCAGCGTTTAGGAAGTACTGGTACCACGCGTACGGGGACGTTTTCTCCGGATCCAACCACAGCTTTCCGCCACCGGTGGATTTACCGAACTTCTGCCCCTGGGCGTCCGTAACCAACGGAACGGTAAGGCCGTGAACCTTCGCACCGTTGACACGTCGGTTGAGATCCACGCCGGATACGATGTTGCCCCACTGGTCGCCACCGCCGATCTGCAGGACACAATTCAGCTCATTATGCAGGTGCACGTAGTCGTTGGACTGGAGCAGCATGTAGGAGAACTCAGTGTACGAGATTCCGTCGGACTCCAAGCGACGCTTGACCGTGTCACGGTCCAGCATCGTATTCAAAGAAAAGTTCTTTCCCACGTCGCGCAGGAAGTCAATGACAGACATCTGAGAAGTCCAGTCCGCGTTGTTGACCATGGTCGCCGCGTTCTCACCCTCGAAGTCAATGAACTGGCGCAGCTGCTTCTTGATAGCCACCATATTCTCATTGATGGTCTCCTGCGAAAGCATGGAGCGCTCCCCCACATCCCGCGGGTCGCCGATTTGCCCCGTAGCGCCACCAGCGAGGGCGATTGGGTGATGCCCGGCCTTTTGAAAACGGCGCAGCATAATCATCGGCACCAAGTGGCCCGCGTGCAAGGAGTCACCCGTGGGGTCGAAGCCGCAATATAGAGTGATGGGTTCCTCGCAAGCCGCGCGGAGGGCGTCGAGATCTGTGGACTGGTTAATGAGGCCGCGCCACTGCAGCTCATCAATGATGTTCATGGAGGCTCCTTTTACTTCGATTCCGGCTTGACGGGATAAGTGTTCGCAAAGACCACTAAATTCGCGGGATGCGTCTTAGGCATCGTCGTCAGTTGGCGGCCACGGCGTTGCGTGATCGGCCAGCATGACGGGAATACCGTTTTCAATGGGATAGGCCACCCCTAGCCGGTCATTGACCAGTACCTGTTCTTCTTCCAGGTAGTTCAGTGGGCCTTTGTCCTGCGGACACACCAAAATGTCGAGCAGCTTCGGATCAAGACTCATACCCGCCAACCCTACACCTCCTTGGAATCTACAGAAGGAGTGGTCCCACCAAATTGCAGCTTCAGCGCCATGGAGTGATCCTGCAGGCCACGGACCGAGTTCTGGGCAATGGCGTCACGAATCTCCATCATCTCTCGATTGAGTATCCCCAGCGCCTCAGTTACCTCTTTGACCGCAGCGGGCTCGTTGAGTTCCGTTACTTCTAAATAGGACTTCACCAAACTGCTCGAGTGCTCCTCAATCATGTCGCGGACAAGGGACTGCTGACTTGGGGCATCATCGAGCCTGTCCCAGTTGTTGAGCACCCACGTTGCCGAGGCGTCGAACTCCGTCCACGCGCGGTCTACGGGCGCCGGAATGTCTCGGCGGTGCAGGCTGTAGCGAGTGCTCTTCAGGCTTGTGGTCAGCCGGTCCGCCTCAGACACCGGAGGGGCTGGAAGCTCCTTGCCCTGCCTCTCCGGCGGGATGAGGAATCCGGCTGCCGCGCCGCAGCTGGCCGCCACGATGGGCCAAAGGAAGCCCAGTCCGCCGCCAGTGAGGAAGTGCAAGGCAGCGACGAGCACCGTCACTACAACTGTGGCAATTACCTTGCGAGGGGTTACGTCGTCCATGGATGCCTGCCTTCCTTGACAATGGAGAATGGTGTTTTACTGATAAGCGCGAATTTCTTCGAAGGCCCCGGCCAGATCACCGTCAAGGGCGTTGAAGGTTTTGCCGCCGGTGAGTTGGGCTAGCTCCTCCATCTCTTGAACATTGGCTTCACCGTACAAGATGACGAACACCGGGATATCCTTCTTGTCCGGTGGGAGCTGTCCGTACGCTTCCTTGAACTGAGCAAAGGTTCGGCCACGAGTGACCTCACCGTCGGTCATGAGCACCACGGTGCCAATATCGCCGTCGCCAGCGCTCAGCTCATCAAAGGCTTTAAGCACTGAGTCGAACGTGGCGGTTTCTCCGTCGGCCTGCAAATCCTCTACTCGATCCGCCAGTTCTTTGACCGAGCCCATGTTTTCGGTATCCATCACAGCGCGGGTCACTGGCTGAGGTTCGGACGAGTACGGCATGAGCTTGATTTGCTCGCGGTTACGGAAAGCAACCTGGCCTTGTTCTGCGGTATTGCCGTCCGCAGAGCCGTCGATAAGCGGGCGCAAACTGCTCTTGAGAAGCTCGATACGCTCACCTTCCATAGAACCCGAGGTATCCAACACAAGAGACGTGTTGCCGGGTTTGCGCAGCTCGTGGGCGAATGCGGCCTCCAGCGCCTGTGCAGTCTTCTCGTTAGCTGGATAAGGAAGCTCGAACATGGTGCCGGGCAGATCGGAATTGTCCACGCGCAGGTGGTAGCTCTTCAGCAGCTGGGGAGAATCACGCAACCAGTCAGCCAGCGCCTGTACCTTAGCTTCTGCGTCATCGTCTGGGGAGCTATGAAGGGCCGTGAGTGGATAATCCGCGGAAATAACACCATCGGAAGGAATGACTACTTGTAGGTCTGCGCCTTCGTCCTGGAGCTGATAGAGCACGGATTCGTAGTTAATAATCGCGTCCGCTTGCTCCGGATGCTCGCGGAAGCGATCCGCCAACCATCCCGAGGAGCCAGAGGTGAGCGTCTGATTACCAAACAGGTCTTGGACCTTGTCCGAAGCCTTGTAGATATCCTCCTCCGTTAGCGCTCGGCCAGTGTCCGCGAAAGCGGTGGTGGCCGCAGACAAGGCGGAGAAACCCGAGTTCGACGTTGATGGGTCGGTCATCCCAAAGGTGATACCTGAATCTGAAATCTCCTGCCAGGTCGGCTGCGTGGTGTCCCATCCGTGCTTGCGTGCGATATCTTTATGCACGCCCAACGCCACAGGTGAGCGCGCGACGCTGAATTCCTTTCCCAACTTGCTATCGGCACCAATGATGCGGGCGTAGCGGTTGGTGGCGAACCACGTGGCGTCATAGTGACGGTCAAAGGTTCCTTGTTGCAGCGAACGGGAGTTCTCCAACGTGCCTGACTCCGTGGTCATGGTGATATCAAAGCCGAGCTCCTCGGAGGCCTGTTCCAGGACCGGCTCCAGCGGTGCAAGCTCCGTTGCGGCGACAATCTTCAGGTCACCGTCTTGCTCTTGCTCGCTTGAGGTTGAGTCGTCGAGCCAACTGTTTCCACTGACAGCGGAACAAGCAGCAAGAGTCATCATGCACGACACGGCGACGAATGCCTTCAGGGATCGCAACATTCACATCATCCTTTCCGGGAGTTCGTTTCCCGTGATTAATCCCAGCTCTTGCTGAATGGCTTCAATGTCTTGCCAAGACGTGGGACTTTGTTGAGTTGGCAGAGGGAGAGGGCTGTACTCCACGTCGGCGACCAGCTTGTCGAAGATGCTGGTCGGCTCCGTGCGGTATCCCTGCATCGCGGCAACACCTTGAATTGAACGGTCACTCACCGCGGCGGCGAAAGCATCACCTTCCTCCGTCTGCGGGACGACGGTGGAGGTCAGCATTGCCCCTGGGACGAGGGCTAAAGGAGTGTAGTCCTTGAGCTTCGTGCTGCCCTCAGAATCTGATTGCTTTAAAAGTTCGGCCACGTACTCGGCTTCGGTGGCCAACACCATGGGCATCTCGCCCTTCCCAAGACGCAGGTAGGTATCAAAAATTCCCTGCGTGCTAGCCTCTCCGTGCCCTTGACCGACGAGTAGTCGCTGCATGACATCATCACCGCCTGCTCTTCCCCCGACGGAACGAATCAGGGCGGCATACTGCAACGCTGCATTGGATTCGCGGAGGCTGGGAACCGCAACATCGACAACGCGAGGAGATCCAAAAGACGGGCTAATATCGCGCCAGCGTGTGCCTTCCTTTGACATCTCGTTCAGTCTTGCAAGATCGAGGGACTTGTTACCGCCGTTGTCAACCACCAAGCCTTGAGATTCCATATCGCCCACCAAATCCGTATAGACCAGTGCGATGAGCGGCGTAGAGAATGCAACGACCGAGCGCGGGTCAGCTCCAGTGATGGTCGTGGATTTATCCTTGGTCTCAGCAACACGTGCCGCGCCATCCACAACGGGCATGACGAAGTCATAGTCAGGGTCGGGCCTGCTAGCAATCTCTACCAAGTCCTGGGGCGAGAAAACGTCATACGTCACCGAGATGCCAACCTCTGCAAATACTTGTTGCTGCTCCGCGGCTTTAAAAAACTCCTCATCTTCCGGACTGATGGCACCCTTCACGTGGAGGAGGTCGCGATGCGAGGAGGGCGAACTGGGAAAGCTAAAGCTGGGCATCGAAATCCAGCCACGCCCCACGACCACGGAGACGATAGCGACAACCAGGAAGGCGAGGGCTGCGATAACTGACTTCTTTCGTCCACCCGGCTGTGCGCTACTCATGACCTAAATCATAAAAGGCACTCCGCCATGGTGCTCGACTTACCGATCACGCACCCCCGATGCAGTCCCCCGCTGTTGCTACCCGAAAGCGATTGCCCCAATAGGAACTGCAAAGACCAATGCGGCCACAGCGGGACAGAGAAAAGCCCGGCGACTCTGTCCCGACCATTGGGCTAAAGAAGCGAAGGCACGTTCGCGACCAAAGAGAAGAGGTCCTTAGGGTCCTCCGGGTTGGCAATGATATCGATCTCTGACTCCAAATCAGTACCCCTTACGGAATCACGAAGGTAGCGAAGGGCAGAAAAGTCATTGATGGCGAATCCGACATCGTCGAAAAGCGTGATTTGTTCATCGCTTTCGCGGCCCGTCGCCTGCCCAGTAAGTACCTGATAGAACTCGACCACTGGGAAGTCTGCCGGCTTCTGTTGAATCTCGCCCTCGATGCGCGTCTGTTCCGGGAACTCAACAAAGACCTTGGACTTGTCCAAGATAGAGCTCTCAAGCTCGGTCTTACCCGGGCAGTCACCGCCGACCGCATTGAGATGCACGCCAGGCGCGACGTGATGCTCGGCCAGGATTTGGTTCTGGGCTTTATCGGCCGTGCAGGTGGTGATGATGTCGGCGCCCTGTACGGCTTCATCAACACTTGAGCAGGCTGTGATGTTGAATCCCAATGGCTCCAAGTTTCGCTGGAACTTTTCTACTGCCTTCGGGTCAATGTCATAAATAGCGATGTCATCGATCCCCATTACACCGCGGAATGCAAGGGCCTGGAACTCTGACTGCGAGCCAGCCCCCACCATGGCCATACGCTTGGAGTCTTTTCTGGCTAGGTGCTTTGCCACCATGGCGGAGGTGGCCGCCGTGCGCAGTGCCGTAAGCAAAGTCATTTCGGCCTCGAACGTGGGGTAACCGTTGTCGACGTCAGCAAGCACGCCAAAAGCAGTTACCGTCTGAAAGCCACGTGCGGGGTTCGAAGGATGACCGTTGACGTACTTGAAGGAGTACTCCTTGCCATTGGAGGTAGGCATGAGTTCGATGACGCCGAACGGGGTGTGAGAAGCCACGCGTGCGATTTTGTCGAATCGCTCCCATTCGCGGTAGTCCGCCTCAAGGTAGTCCACCATTCCGATAATGATGTTTTCTACTCCCTCACGCTGTATCCAGCGCGCCATATTCTCTACATCTACGAACTTGACAGCATGGTTCATTGCAATCTCCGATCTTGATTCTTGTATTAGTTCTTCGGGTGAAGGTCCGTCTGCGGCGCGGCTGGGAAGCGCGAGGTAGGAAGGTGCTTGGCCTTCCTCTCCGCCGCGATGGTGTAGATACGCTCACGCCAGGCAAACCACATGGCAGCGAACACCGGAATGAGAAGCAGCGTAGAGGCCAGAGCGAAGGTTCCGATTGGGTAGTCAAAAGCCATAAGGATAATGACCACCGCGATGAAGGCAAGCACAGACCAATCACCTGCTTGGCCGAAGGGCGAGCGATAATTTGGACGGGTATAGCGCCCCTTCTTTGCCAGGTGCACAAATTTGATGTGCGACATGGCCACGGCGGCCCACGACGCCAACGTGCCCAGCGCGGCCAAATTCAACACGATTTCGAATGCCATCTCGGGCACCACATAGTTAAGAAACACACCAGCGAGACCGACGAAGGCGGCCATCACGATGCCTCCATAAGGAACGCCAGATGTGGACATGCGGGCACCGAATTTGGGCCCGGAGCCAGCAGTAGACATGTTGTACATGATGCGGCCCGTCGAATACAGACCGGCATTCAATGAGGAAATCGCAGCGGTGATTACCACCAGCTGGAAGATAGGCGCAGCATAACCTGCACCAAGTGACTCAAAGAAGGTCACGAATGGCGATACTTCTGTGACGTAGGTGGTGTAGGGCAAAACCAGGGTCAGCAGCAGCACGCTGCCAAAATAGAAGACCACGATACGGAATAGAACACTATTCACCGCACGCGGAATATGCTTTTCGACGTCCTTTGTCTCACCCGACGTGGTACCTACCAACTCGATGCCTGCATAGGCAAAGACAACGCCCTGGATGACAATTACTGCAGGCAACAGGCCATTAGGAAGCCAACCACCGGCATCAGCAATAAGGCTAAAACCGGTGGGGTCACCGTTGGGGTGGCCCAGAATAACCACCCCGATGGCCACCACCATGAAGACCAGGAGGGCGATGATCTTGATCATGGAGAACCAATACTCCAGCTCGCCAAAGATCTTTACCGAGAGCATGTTGAACAAGAGGATGCTGCACACAACGCCCAGGGCCAGCACCCACTGCGGGACGGCGTCTAACCACGAGGTGTACTGACCAAACCATTTGATATAGATGGCCACGGCCGTGCCATCTGCGACCAAGGTGGCAGCCCAGTTTCCCCAGTAGAGCCAGCCGGTGACAAAAGCGGTCTTCTCGCCGTAGAACTCACGGGCATAAGAAACGAAAGAGCCGGAGCTTGGGCGGTACACGATGAGTTCGCCGAGCGAGCGCAGGATGATATAGCCGAAGAATCCGCACACCAAATACAAAACAGCGAGGAAGGGCCCCGCCGTTTGCAACCGGCCACCGGTGCCGAGCAAGAGCCCGGTGCCGATAGCTGAGCCGATGGCGATCATCTGCAGCTGGCGGTTACTCATCCCCTTCTGCAGTCCGTGATCTTCCGAGGCATAGACCGCTTTCTCTTTTTCGTGCGACTCCGTGTTCGGTGGCCGAAGTAGTTCAGTCATCAGGGAGATAGTCCTTTCCGCGTTAAGAACGTGCCTTTGCTTCACATTCCCTAATGAAACGTTATAGCAACCTAATGAGACCCCCATCACCATCCACCCCCCACAGTGCTTCACAGCACAAACACACGCAGCCAAAACGAGCGGCCTCCCCTACCCCCGCGCACAAAAAGAACCGCATGGCCGAAAGCGGCCATGCGGTGACAAAGCTTGTTGAGACTAGCGCAGTGGAGTTTCTGCCCACTTCCGCGCGGCAGCAGCGCACTCACGAACCTTTTCACGCTGCTCCGCCACACGCACACCAGCGGTGCCGCCCTTGGTAGAACGTGAGGCCACTGCCCCATCGATGGTGAGAACTTCACGAACCTCGGGGAGCAAGCGCTTATCGACGCCCGCCAACTCCTCATCCGTGAGGTCCACCAAGTCAACACCCCGAGCTTCCGCAATTTGCACGCAAGCACCGGAGGCCTCGTGCGCTTCGCGGAAGGGAACGCCCTGGCGCACCATCCACTCGGCCAAATCAGTAGCCAAAGTAAAGCCGCGGGGGGCGAGCTCGCGCATGCGATCTTCGTGGAAGGTCAGGGTCTCAATAAGGCCGGTCATAGCCGGTAGCAGCAGGTTGAGCTGTGCCACCGAATCCACGATGGGTTCCTTATCTTCCTGTAGGTCACGGTTGTAAGCCAGAGGCTGCGCCTTCAACGTGGAGAGCAATCCTGTGAGGTTGCCGATGAGACGTCCCGTCTTGCCACGGGTCAGCTCCGGAACATCCGGATTCTTCTTTTGCGGCATGATAGAAGAACCAGTGGACCAGGCATCGTCCAGAGTGACGTAGCCATACTCTGGAGTGCACCAGTAGATAATCTCCTCGGAGAGACGGGACATATCTACGGCAATCTGAGTAAGGACGAAGGCCGTTTCAGAAGCAAAGTCACGCGCTGCCGTGCCATCGAGAGAGTTCTCTGCGGAGGCATCAAAGCCGAGCTCCTCAGCAATGGCTTCCGGATCCAAGTGCAGCGAAGAGCCGGCGAGCGCTCCCGAGCCATAAGGTGACACAGCCAAGCGCTTATCCAGATCCTGGAGGCGCTCAATATCACGCAGCAACGGCTGCGCGTGAGCGAGTAGTTCGTGTGCCAACAAGACCGGCTGCGCTGCCTGGGAGTGGGTCTTACCCGGCATGATCGCATCCGGGTGAGCTTCGGCTTGACCAGCCAAGGCCTCCACCAAGTCAGTGACCTGGAGTGCGATATCGCGAATGGCGTCACGAATCCACATCCGGAACAGGGTGGCTACCTGGTCGTTACGGGAGCGGCCGGCACGCAAGCGCCCGCCTACCTCGGGGCCAACTATGTCGATAAGCCCGCGTTCCATGGCCCCGTGCACGTCCTCGTCGGTCGGCAGCGGTCCAAACTCGCCGGAGGCAACCTTCTCCCCCAGCTCACTGAGTCCAGAGAGCATGGTGTCCAAGTCGGCGTCGGAAAGCAGGCCCGCCTTGTGCAGAACCTTGGCATGAGCCTTGGAGGCTAGCACGTCATAGGGCGCCAGCACCCAGTCGAAGTGGGTAGATACGGACAGGGCAAACATCGCCTCGGAGGGGCCGCCCGAAAAGCGGCCGCCCCACAGCGCACCCTCATTGGTCTTGTGCATCGATTCCTTACCTTGGCTTAGTTGTTCTACTTGCCCGTGGGGAAACCGCCGTCGCGGTCACGCTGGTTGGAGATTTGCGTCGACAGGCCGTGCAGCTGGACAAAGCCCTTGGCAGCGGTCTGGTCGAAGGTATCACCGGTGTCATAAGTGGCCAGGTCGAAGGAGTACAGGGACTGGCCCGAACGGCGGCCATTTGCGGTGGCGGTACCAGCATGCAGAACCATGCGGATATCGCCGGTGACGTTCTCCTGGGTGGACTCGGTGAAGGCATCCAACGAGCGCTTCAGCGGAGAGAACCAGAGGCCGTCGTAGACCTCCTCGGACCAGCGGGCGTCGGTAAGGCGCTTGTAGCGAGCCAACTCGCGCTCCACAGTGACATCTTCGAGTGCCTCGTGGGCCTTGATGAGCACCATGGCGCCCGGTGCCTCGTAGACCTCGCGGGACTTAATACCCACCAGGCGGTCTTCCACCATGTCGAGGCGGCCAATGCCCTGGGCACCAGCACGGCGGTTGAGCTCCTCGATAGCCTGCAGGACGGTAACCGGCTTGCCGTCGATGGCGGTGGGCACCCCCTTATCGAAGGTGATGGTCACCTCATCCGGAGCATTGCCCAGATCCGGCTGCTCGGTGTAGGCGTAGAGATCCTTTGTCGGCGGGTTCCACAGATCCTCCAGGAAGCCGGTCTCTACCGCGCGGCCCCAGACATTCTGGTCAATGGAGAACGGGGAGGCAGCGGACTGCTCGATGGGAAGGTTGATTTCCTCGGCAAAGGCGATGGCCTTGTCGCGGGTCCAGGCATAGTCACGCGCGGGAGCAATGATTTCCAGGGTGGGATCCAGCGCGCGGAAGGAAACCTCGAAACGCACCTGGTCATTACCCTTGCCGGTGCAGCCGTGGGATACGTGAGTACCACCGTGCGCCTGGGCTGCCTCGACCAGGTGCTTGACGATGAGCGGGCGGGAAATAGCAGACACCAGTGGGTACTGCTTCATGTACATACCGTTCGCCTTGATGGTGGGCAGGCAGTACTCTTCGGCGAACTCATCCTTAGCGTCAACCACGATGGACTCGACGGCACCGCAGTCAAGAGCGCGCTGACGCACGGAGTCCATATCCTCGCCGCCCTGACCCAGGTCAAGGGACACGGCGATAACCTCGCCACCGGTCATCTTGGCCAGGTAGGGAATGGCGACGGATGTATCCAGACCGCCAGAGTAGGCAAGCACAACGCGTGCAGTCATAGTATTTGCTCCTTTAAGACAAACAGGTGCTAAGAATCGAACTAATTTATATTATACAGACTTACGTATAAATGTTAAATGCTGCGGTTGGTGAGCTTCTCCGCCAGCTCCCGGCCCCCTAATCCCTCACGGGCGAGGACGAAGATGGTGTCATCGCCCGCGATGCAACCGACGACATCCGGCAAGCCCACGCGGTCGATGAAAGATGCCAAATACTGCGCGGCACCCGCGGGGGTGCGCAACATCGCAATATTGCCGGAGTAGTCATGCGACACCACGAGCTCATCGAGCATGCGGCGTAGCTTCTCACGCGGACCGTTGAGTTGGTCTTCGAATTGCTCCAGCTCGCCGCCCACAACGT
This sequence comes from Corynebacterium sp. HMSC059E07, assembly GCF_001814395.1. NCBI lineage: Bacteria > Bacillati > Actinomycetota > Actinomycetes > Mycobacteriales > Corynebacteriaceae > Corynebacterium > Corynebacterium sp. HMSC059E07. Next base: position 21,984 of record NZ_KV816302.1, on the reverse strand, counting down.
AGAAAGAACGGCCACCATCGCGTTTTACCTTTTTAGCGCCCAGCTCGTCGAGATCACGCGACAACGTAGCTTGCGTGATGTCAATTCCCTCATCAAGCAAAAGCTCAGAGAGCTGAACTTGGCTCGTGACCCGAGTGCGGTCGAGTATCTCCAGAATCTTGGCCTGGCGGGCATTGCGCGTAGTTGGGGTCGTCGTCATTCGTCTACTTCTCCTCCTGAGCTGCAAGAAGCCACACGAGTAGCGCCTTCTGTGCGTGGAGGCGGTTCTCCGCCTCATCAAAGACGCGGGACTGCGGCCCATCAATCACATCGGCAGTCACTTCATTGCCGCGATAAGCCGGAAGGCAATGCAGGAAGATTGCCCCTTCCTTGGCGCGCGCCATGACTTCCGAGGTGACCTGGTAAGGCAGGAACGGGGTCCGGCGGTCCTTGCCATCATCTTCCTGGCCCATCGACACCCACGTATCGGTGATGACAACATCGGCGCCGTCGACGCCGTCGAGGGAATCGGTCACGGTCACCGTGCCGCGCTTGCGTGCGCGTTCCACAAACTCCGGCTGCGGCTGGAAACCTTCCGGCGCAACAATCGTCATCTCCATGCCCGCGGTTGCAAAACCCAGCATGTAGGAGTTGGCCATGTTGTTATTGCCATCGCCGAGGTAGACGGCCTTAAGGCCGGTCAGCTCGCCAAAATTCTCGCGGCAGGTCACCAAATCCGCCAGGATCTGGCACGGGTGCAGGTCATCGGACAGAGCGTTGACGATGGGTACCGTCGCGGTTTCAGCCATCTCTAGCAGGTTTTGGTGCGCGTAGGTGCGCCAGACAATTGCCTCGACAAACCGGGAGAGAACAGCAGCGGTGTCCTGGTACGTCTCGCCTTTGCCCATCTGCGTGGACTTTGTCTCCGTGACGATGGCGTGCCCGCCCAGGTGAGCAATTCCCGCCTCGAAGGAGAATCGCGTGCGCGTCGACGTCTTGTCAAAAAGAACCGCGACCGACTTCGGGCCCTCCAGCGGACGCTCGGAGAAGGGGTCCTTCTTCAGCTTCAAGGCAAGGTCCAAGACCTCTGCTTGTTCCTCCGGTGTGAGGTCGTCATCTGCCAAGAAATGGCGCACGCTCATCCTATTTCCTCCAGTACCTTATGCAGGCGATCGATTGCTTGCGTGAGTTCCTCATCGGTGATCACCAACGGCGGGGTCAAGCGCAAGACCTCGCTGCTTGGGGCGTTGAGGATGAGACCGTGGTCCAAGCCTGCAGCCACAACGTCCTTAGCCACCGATTTATTTAATACAACACCTAGCATAAGCCCTCGGCCCCTGACTGACTGCACCGCCGGGATTTTGGCCACCTCACTGCGCAGCCACTCCCCCTTTCGGGCGACGTCGGCGAGGAAGGGGTCGTCGACAAGCTCCAGCACCGTTGCGGCGGCCGCACAGGAGACGGGATTTCCGCCAAACGTCGTGCCGTGGGAACCCGGGGTGAAGAGATCCTTAGCCTGTCCACGGGCAATGGTGGCGCCGATCGGCATACCCGCGCCCAAGCCCTTAGCCATGGTGATGACGTCTGGAAGAACGCCCTCATGTTGGAAGGCAAAGAAATCGCCGGTGCGGCCCACACCAGTTTGAACCTCATCGACAATCATGAGGATGCCGTGCTTGGTACAGAGTTCCCTCACGGCGCGCAGGAATCCATCGGGCGCTGGAATCACACCGGTCTCCCCTTGGATGGGTTCCAGAATGATGGCAGCGGTATCTTCCGGGTTCTGTTCCACCAAGGTGGTCAAGTAGTCAATGTCGCCGTAGGTATAGAACTCCACTCCGCCTGGGAAAGGTTCGAAGGCCTTGCGCTTGGCAGGTTGCCCGGTCATGGCGAGAGAGCCCATCGTCCTGCCATGGAAACCGTGGTGCGCAGCGAGGATGCGGCGGCGGCCGGTCAAGCGTGCCAGCTTAAAGGCAGCCTCATTGGCTTCCGCCCCGGAGTTTGAGAAAAAGACACGGGCCTCGCTATCCCCCACCTTCTCCAGGAGTTTGCCCGCAGCCTCGACGACGGGTTTGCTGGCAAAGAGGTTGGAGACATGCCCAACGGTCGCCACCTGGGCGCTAACCGCCTCGACGATGGCCGGGTGGGCATAGCCCAGGGAGTTCACGGCAATGCCGGCGAGCAAATCGATGTATTCTTTACCGTCTTCATCGGTCACCGTGGCGCCCTTGCCGGACACGATGGCCACGGGTGGGGTGCCGTAGGTGTTGCTGAGCACTTGCCCCCAGCGTTGCGTCAATGTGGTCTGCGCGGTCACTTGTTATCGTCCTTCCTGAAGACCGTTCCTTCTGGATAGTCCTCACGGTTGTAATCATTGGGCAGCACCATCGTGCCGATGCCGCCCGTAGTGAGCAGCTCTAGTAGCACAGCGTGGGCGGTACGCCCGTCGATGACGTGAGCAGCGCTCACACCGCCCTCGACGGCCATAAGGCAGGACTCCATCTTCGGAATCATGCCCGAATCCAGGCCTGGGAGCAGGCCTTTGAGTTTGTCGACCTCAATTTTCGACACCAGTGAATCGCGATTGGGCCAGTCGGTGTACAGGCCCTCCACATTGGTGAGGATGACAAGGCACTCAGCACCCAGTGCTCGTGCCAGCGCACCGGCGGCGATATCCGCGTTGATGTTGTAGACCTCGCCGTCATTTCCGGGAGCGATGGTCGAGACCACCGGAATGCGCCCAGCCTCAATGATGTCCATGACGGCGGAGGGATCGACGCTGACGATGTCTCCCACCATGCCGATATCGGTGGGCTCGCCGTCGACGTCAACGAGCCGTTTGCGGGCCTTAAACAGACCCGCGTCCTCACCGGAGGTTCCCACGGCGTAGGGACCGTGGGAGTTGATGAGGTTCACCAGACCGCGCCCCACCTGGCCGAAAAGAACCATGCGGACCACGTCCATGATTTCCGGGGTGGTCACGCGGAAACCACCCTTGAATTCTCCTTCAATGCCCAGCTTGCCCAGCATCTCATTGATCTGCGGGCCCCCGCCGTGCACCACCACGGGCTTAGCGCCCACGGTGCGAAGGAAAACCATGTCAGCGGCGAAGGCGGCCTTGAGAGAGTCATCCACCATCGCGTTGCCGCCGTACTTCACGACGACGATCTTGTCGCGGTAGTGCTGCAGCCACGGCAAGGCTTCCGCGAGCACAGTGGCGCGGTCTACATTGCTGAGTCCCTGAATCATCTTTCCTCCCTGCTTCTCTTAGGAGCTGTACGCGGAGTTGATCTCCACGTAGTCGTGAGACAAGTCGGTGGTGCGCACGAAAGCGGTACCGCTTCCGCCAGTACCTAGGTCAACGCGTACGTCAATGTCAGCTCCGGAAAGATCGACATCACGCGCGCCGGGCGCGCCAGTGGAGCCAACGCACACGGCCTGGTCATTGAAGAACACCGAGATGTTCTCCGGATCCATATCAGCATCCGCCATGCCCACTGCGGCGAGCACGCGACCCCAGTTGGGATCCGAGCCGAACATCGCACACTTGAAAAGGTTGTCGCGCCCCAAGGTGCGCGCGGCGTTCAGCGCCTGTTCATCGGTGGAGGTTCCTTCGACCGTGATCTTCACGCGCTTGGTCACCCCCTCGGCATCTGCCTGGAGCTGATCCGCGATATCGGAACACACCGCCAGAACAGCAGCATCCAGCTCTTCCTGGCTAGGCTCTACACCGGAAGCGCCAGAGGACAGGATGATGACCGTGTCATTGGTGGAGGTCGAGCCGTCAACGTCAAGCGTGTTGAAGGTCTGATCACTAGCAGTCTGCAGGGCCGAGCGCAAAGCTTGCGGGGAGGCCACGGCATCCGTCGTCACGCATACCAACATGGTGGCCAGAGAGGGAGCCATCATGCCCACGCCCTTGCCCATGGCACCCATGCTCCAGCCCTCGGCCTTGAAGAGCGATTCTTTGACCACGGTATCGGTGGTCATGATTGCCTCCGCGGCGGCCTGACCGTGCGATTCGTCAGAACCGAGATCCCCGGCAATCGCTTCGATACCGGCCAATGCCTTCTCCATGGGAAGCAGCTCTCCGATAAGACCCGTCGAGCACGCCGCGATGTTGACTGCGGGGATATCTGTGTGCTCGGAGACAGCGGCTACCATCGCCGCCGCATCCTTGTCCCCTTGCACGCCGTTGCAGGCATTCGCGTTGCCTGAGTTATAAATGACGGCTTGGATGGCACCGTCCGCTACTGCTGCACGGGAAAGCTTCACGGGAGCGGCCACCACGCGGTTACGGGTAAACACTGCGGCTGCATCAAAGTTGGGACCTTGATTGACCACAAGGGCCATATCCGGCTTTCCGGAGGGCTTAATCCCAGCCGTCGTGGCGCCAGCGAGGAAGCCGGCGGGTGCAGTAATCATTTCTAGTTTCTCCTTGTCTAAGCGGAACTACAGTTCCAGCGGGATTGCGTAGCGCGAGGAACGCGCGGGCGAGTATTGGGTTATCTAGGGGGCGACGGCTGCCTGCGGCAGGCCCAGAGTTTCCTCCCAGCCCAAGGTGAGGTTCATGCACTGAACGGCTGCGCCGGCGGTGCCCTTGCATAGGTTGTCTAAAGCCGCAGTGATGACGAGGCGGTTAGCGCGCTCATCCACGTGTGCCTGAATATGAACCATGTTGCTGCCCACCACGTTCTGGGTTTGCGGTTGCTGGCCTTCCGGAAGCACAAGGCAAAATGGCTCGTCGGCGTAGAACTCACGGAAAGCCTGGGCAACACGGCGCTTGTCGACGCCCCCCTTCAACGGCGCCGTAATCGTGGCCAAAATGCCGCGCGGCAGAGGGGCAAGCACCGGAGTAAAACTCACGGACACCGGCTCCTGAGTAAAGGGTTGCAGGTTCTGCAAGACTTCCGGGGTGTGGCGGTGGGTGCCACCCGGCTTGTAGGCCTTGAGGTTGCCCATTGTCTCCGCGCCCAACTGAGCTACGGAGGCCTTCTTACCGGCTCCGGATACACCGGTAATGGCGATGACGGACAGATCCGGCTCAATTAGCCCTTGCGCCACGGCAGGAAGGGCCCCCAGGGTAATCGTGGTGGGAAAACACCCTGGAACAGCCACGCGGTTGCTGCCCTTGAGCTTGTCGCGGTTGCCGGGAACTTCCGGGATCCCGTAGGGCCACGCGCCGGCATACTCACCGCCATAGAATGCATCCCAATCTTCTTTGTTGCGGAGGCGGAAATCGGCGGCACAATCGATGACAGTGACGGACTCCCCCAGCTGACGGCCAATCTCCGCCGAATGCCCGTGCGGCAAACCGAGGAATACGATGTCATGGCCGGCGAGGACTTCTGGGGTGGTGTCCTCGATGACACGGTCTGCCAACTGCGGCAGATGCGGCATGAGTTCGGAGACTCGCTCGCCAGCATTGGAGTGCCCCGTGAGCGCGCCAATGCGCAGATCACCTGAAAGGTACGCTGGGTGCGACAACAAGAGGCGTAGAATTTCGCTCCCTGCATAACCTGTGGCTCCGGCGATTGCTACTGAAATACTCATGCAGCCACCCTAGCAAATAATGCAGTCCGCCGTATGTTATTCAAGAAAAACAGCCGCCGTATTTCTACATTCCATAAACGGCAAAGCTCGGATTCTCACGGTACAGTGCGAGAATCCGAGCTGTGGATGAGGAAATAGGGGTGACGCGGGGCCGGCTAACTCCGGGCCTTTTTATGAAACGAGGGCTGCATTTGGGCTACATGACGCGAGAGGAGACGTCCCCCAGTCCCTCCGAACCAGATACGGCCTTCTTTCCTGCGTAGCCTAGGTAGCCCTGCGGGCCGACGAAGTGGATGCCGCCCTGCGCATCGGCGATAGCGGTGACTTCATTGAACTGGTGAACTTGGCCTGGCTGCAGACGCTTGAAATTCGTGGTCGTAAGCCCTTGGTTGAAGCAATCAGCCTTAGAGCGGCCTGCATGGTAAATAAAACGCGGGGCCAGTTGGCCCGGCGGGTTGCACTGCGGGCTGGTAGCTCGCGCACCATCGGACAGACATGCCACGTAGGTTCCTTCGATATTCGCGCTTTCACAGTTGACGGTGCCATCGGCGTTGGAGAAGCCTTGGGATAGGTCGGCGGAGGCATGTGGGGCAATCGTGAGTGCACCGACAACGGCGGCGGTGGCGGTAAGGCGGGACAACAGACGCATGGTGGAGACAATCCTTTCGGGGTTGGAAACGCTGCACCTCTGAGGCTATGAGCTAAACCACATATCTACCAGTGCTGGGGGATCTTTCCCCACGCCTTCGCACGCTTGCGCAAAGGGAAACCCGGCCCACCTGCGGGGTGAACCGGGTTGATGAATTACTAGATGTCGATAGGCTAAGCCCGCATCTGTGCGCCGAGACGCTGTTTTGCCAGCTCCGCGGCGGCGAGACGATGCTGGTTCGCTTCCTCATCGGTCAGCGTGCGGTCATCCGCACGGAAAAGAAGCTGGAAGGCAAGGGACTTCTTGCCCTCACCAAGCTGCTCGCCCCGGAAGACGTCGAAAAGCTCCACGGACTCCAGCAGCTCACCGGCGCCCTCCTCAACGACCTTACGAACCTCTTCAGCCGGGGTGGCATCATCGACGACCAACGCGATGTCTTGGTGCAGGGCCGGGAAGGAGGACAGAACAGGTGCCGGGAACTTTTCCTCCAACGGGAGTGCTGAGACATCGAGCTCCATGGCACACGTGCGTGCAGGAAGCTCCAAAGCCTCAAGAACCTGCGGGTGCAGCTCACCCGCATAACCCACGACCTGCTCTTCATCATCGGCGAGGACAATTGCAGCACAGCGACCCGGGTGCCACGGAAGCTGTTCGGCTGCCTTAACTGCAACCTCAACACCAGCGGAACGAGCCACCTGGCGCGCAGACTCGATCGCATCTGCGTAGCTATACGCGCGGCCGGTCCCCCACGGACCTTCGTGCTCAATGTTGCCGGTAGCAACCGTAGCCACGTGCAGCGGCTGCAGAGGCAGGGACTCCAAAAGCTCAGCCACGACGGACTCCTCCGGGCGAGACTCCACCGAAGGCATCGGCGACGCATCAGCGCGCTTGAATGCCACCTGCTGGAGGCCGAAAAGGGCAAGGTCGCTTCGGCCACGGGCCACGTTGCGGGCGATGGCCTCAAGAAGGTTCGGGAGCAACGTCGTGGACAGAATGGCCTTGTCGGACTCGAGAGGATTCTGCACGGCCACCGTCTTACGACGCGGATCCTCCTTGTCCAAACCCCATGTATCAAAGGTGTCGTTCGGGATGAACGGCGCCGGCAAGACCTCGGCATAACCGGCATAGGCCAAAGCGTGGCCAATAGCGCGGCGGCGCTTCTGGGCCGGCGTCAGACCGCGACCGCCTGCCGGGGTCGGCAGCACAGTGGGAATGTCCTCTAGCCCTTCTAGGCGCAGGACTTCATCAATGAGGTCGACGTCCATGGAGATATCCGTGCGCCACGTCGCCGGGGTAACCTGCAGCTCATCACCGTTGTCGGTGACGTCGCAGCCCACCTCGTGCAGGCGCTGGATAATGGTGTCGCGGGAGTACTCCACGCCGGCGTATTCGCTGGGCTTGGTGGTACGCAGGGTGATGGGCTCGCGCTTGGCGACGTCTCCCACGAGCGTCCTGCCAGCCTCGATGGTGCCGCCAGCAATCTGCTGCAGCAGCGCGCAGGCGACGTCGAGAGCGACCTCGACGATGGCCGGGTCGACGCCGCGCTCGAAGCGGCGGGACGCCTCAGAGGAAAGCTTGTGACGGCGAGAGGTCCGGGCCACGGTGATCGGATCCCAGATGGCAGACTCGAAGTAGACATCCGTGGTCTCATCGGAAATCTCTGAGGTCGTACCGCCCATGACACCGGCGAGGGACTGAATGCCGTTGTCATCACAGATGACCACGTCACCAGCCGACAGCTCACGCTTGACGTGATCTAGGGTCTCGAACTTCTCCCCTTCTGCGGCATTGCGCACCACGAGGTTGCCGCTGACCACATTGGCATCGAAGGCGTGCATCGGGGCACCCAGCAACAGCATGACGTAGTTCGTGACGTCAGTTGCCACGTTAACGCTGCGCTGGCCGGACAACATGAGCTCGCGCTCCATCCAAAATGGAGTTCGGGCAGCGGGGTCGATACCAGTGACCTTGCGCAGACCAAAGCGCTGGGCTTTGGTTTCCTCGCGCAGGTCAACGTCGATAAGCGCGCCCTGTGCCTGAGGAACAGCCGAGATATCCACACCGGCCGCGCTCGGGTCCTGAGCCACGTCCGAGAAGGTGAGGTCAAACGCCGAAGCCACCTCGCGGGTCAAACCGCGCGCGGAGAGAGCGTAGCCGCGATCCGGGGTGATGTTGACGTCGAAGGCAGTATCAGCCAGACCAATGATGGGGCGGGCGTCCTCGCCAACCTTGTCGGCCACCTCCTCCCCTAGAACGATAATGCCGTTGGCCTTGTCGCCGAACCCGAGCTCAGCGGCGGAGCACATCATGCCGTTGGAGATGTGGTCATAGGTCTCGCGGGCAGCAATCTTGAAGCCGCCGGGCAGCTCAGCACCTGGGAGGGAGACCACGACATAGTCATTGAGACGGAAATTGCGGGCGCCACAGATGATGCCCTGCAGCTCGCCGGTGCCATTTGCGTGGCCAACGTTGACCTGGCAATAACGGATTGGCTTCTTGAACTGCGTGAGCTCTTCAATCTCTACGACCTGGCCAATGACCAGCGGACCGGTCGTCTCTAGGAGGGCCTCAAATCCCTCGGTTTCAAAACCAACGCGAACAAAGCCGGAGTCCAACTCTTCGGAAGGTACGCTCCAGCCGGAATTCGCGGTGCCCAGGATGCGGGTAACCCAGTCTTGGGAAATAAGCATTGTTTTCTCTCTATCCTTTCTCTGGGTTCCTATGCCTGCACGCCGAAGGGCAGGGTGAAGCGAACATCGCCTTCAACCATGTCACGCATATCGGTCAGACCATTGCGGAACTGCAAGGTGCGCTCAAGGCCCATGCCGAAGGCGAAACCTGTGTACTCCTCGGGGTCGATGCCCACGGCACGCAGAACGTTGGGGTTGACCATGCCGCAGCCGCCCCACTCGATCCAGCCGGCGCCGCCCTTCTTATTCGGGAACCACACATCGACCTCGGCCGAGGGCTCGGTGAACGGGAAGTAGTTCACGCGCATGCGGGTGGTGGTCTCGGGGCCAAAAAGAACCTTGGCTAGGTGCTCCAGGGTGCCGCGAAGGTGGGCCATGGTCAGTCCCTTGTCCACTGCTAGGCCCTCCACCTGGTGGAAGACCGGAGTATGGGTGGCATCCAGCTCATCGGTGCGGAAAACACGGCCCGGGCAAGCAATGTACAGCGGTACATCTCGCTCAAGCATCGTGCGTACCTGCACCGGCGAGGTATGCGTACGCAAGACCTGCTTGGAGCCTTCCTTGCCCACATGGAAAGTGTCCTGCAACGTACGCGCAGGGTGATCGGGCTTGAAGTTCAGCGCATCAAAGTTAAAGTACTCGGCCTCAACCTCCGGGCCATCGGCAATCTCCCAGCCCATGCCCACGAAGATGTCGGCGATGCGCTCCGACAACGCAGTAATAGGGTGCAAAGCACCAGTTTGCGCCCGCGTGGTGGGGACGGTGACGTCGACTTTCTCCGCCTTAAGCTGGGCGGCGCGAGCCTCCTGCTCCAGCACTTCACGAATCTGTGCAAAGCGCTTTTCCACCTTGCCGCGGGCCATGTTTACCGCGCGACCGGCGTCCTTGCGCTGATCCTTGGGCAACTGGCCCAGCGACTGGCGGGCCTGCGGAATATAGCCACCGTCACCAAGGTGTTCGCGGCGGGCGGAGGTGAGCTCGTCGAGGTCGGATGCAGCCTCGAAGGCGGCAATGGCCTTCTCCGCGGCGGCCCCCAGGGCCTCTTCGGTCAATTCGATCTGAGGTGTATCGGACACGTGCCTTGATTACCTTCTTCTCGCACAAAAACTAACGCGAGCTATCTTACCGTGTTTAACGACTACTGTGGCCACCAGCCCTAGTCACAGAGCAGGGCTAGCTGTTCTGTTGCTTGGCTGATTCATAAAGACAAATGCTGGCGGCCGTAGCCAGGTTGAGTGACTCTGCACGCCCAAGAATCGGAATGCGCACACGCATGTCAGCTTCATCCAAGAGCTCGCCCAGTCCATGTGCTTCGTTACCGAATAACCAGGCGGTGGGTTGGCTCAGATCTGCCTCAGCTAGATCTACTTCACCATCAGCAGCCGTGGCTAGCACCTGCATCCCGGAAGAGCGCAGCTTGCCCAGGACGTCCTTGATGTTGGGATCGCGAGCAACGGGTACATGAAACAGCGACCCCGCCGACGCGCGCGCGACCTTGCAGCCCAAAGGGTCGACCGTCTCACCGGCGAAGATGACACCGTCCGCCCCCATGGCGTCCGAAGTCCTAATCAGGGTACCTGCGTTGCCAGGCTCAGACGTCAGCACTGGGACTGAGACCAGCTGTGGTTTGCCCGCCAGAATCTTGCCGGCGCTCCACAGGACGGGGCGGCACACGGCGAAGAGCCCGGTGCTCGTCGCGGTATCAGACAGGTGCTTGGCCGCCTTATCCGTGATGGGGTGGACATAGACGTCCATATATCCGCAGGCTTGCACGATGTGGGCGAAGCGCTCGGCGGCTCTTTCCGTCACGAAGACGTCGGTCGCCGCTCCCGTGGACACCGCCGCGTCCACAGCGTTTTCGCCCTCGATGATGAAGCGCTCCGCCTTACGACGGTTGGCCGCGCGGTGCAGCTTGGCCGCATTGACTACGCGCGGCGTGCGTTCGGTAAAAGCAGAGGAGAAATCCAGATCCATGTATGTGACGGTACCGACCGAGCTTCACATTGAAAAGTCCCGCTTGCCCACCACGTTCGGGCGGGCAAGCGGGATAAGAGTTCTCCGCGATTCTCTGCAGACGGTTACTTCTTCAGCGGTACGCCGTTTGCGTCCTTATCGTAATTGGAGAAACCACCGGCGATGAACACGAGCTCAACCCACTTCCAGATCACCAATCCAGCGACGAGGAAAATACCAATGATGATAAAGGAAGTAATAAGGCCGACGACGGCAAGAGCCAGCTGCCACATACCGCGCTTCGTGCGGCCGAGGTAGAAGTTATGAACTCCCAATTCACCCAAGAAGAAGCACAAGAGCAGTGCTACTACCCATGACTTTTGCTCTCCTCCAGCCTGTGGCTGCTGGCCGTAGTGTGACTGGTAAGCGTCCTGCTGCGCTGGAACATTCTGAGCCGGCTGCGAACCACCATACGGGGCCGCGCTATATCCGTACTGGTCGTTCGAAGACCCGAAGGGGTTTGCCTGTTGCGGCTGTCCTCCATTAGAAGCGCCGCCATTGGGCTGATAAGCGTTGTTCGGGTTGGTCATTTCTCTTCTCTCCTTCACACCATGTATCTCTGGCCAGCCCCAAGGACTAAGGGCAGACGGCTTTCATGACAGTACTGTGCAATGTAACACAATCCCTCGGGAGAAGCAGGGCTTAAGGGTTCTTGCGGGCATTACTCCCGCAACGACAAAACCCACCGTCCCTTCATCAGGGGCGGTGGGTTCATCTGGCGTCTACGCGCGGTGCTTAGGCAGCCTTCGGAGCGTTGACGTCCTCCGGAAGTGCAGCCTTAGCAGCCTCGCACAGTGCGGAGAAAGCCTCGAAGTCATTAACTGCAAGCTCGGCGAGGATCTTGCGGTCAACCTCGATCTCAGCCAGGCGCAGGCCGTGGATCAGGCGGTTGTAGGTGATGTCGTTCATACGAGCAGCAGCGTTGATGCGCTGGATCCACAGCTTGCGGAACTCGGACTTACGGGCGCGACGATCGCGGTAAGCGTAAGTCATGGAGTGCAGCCACTGCTCCTTGGCCTTACGGTAAAGGCGGGAGCGCTGACCGCGGTAGCCCTTAGCGGACTTCAGGATTGCGCGACGCTTCTTCTTGGCGTTAACTGAGCGCTTTACTCGTGCCACAGTAATACTTCCTTATCTTGATTGTGAGTGTGTGGGGATGGGAGTTTCGGCGCTGACTATGCGCGGCCGAGAAGGCGCTTGACGCGCTTGGTGTCTGCCTTGGCGACGTCCTCGGTGCCCTTCAGACGACGGGTGCGCTTGGACGGCTTGCCCTCCAGGAGGTGGCGGCGGTTAGCCTGCTCGCGGCGCAGCTTGCCGGAGCCAGTCACCTTGATGCGCTTGGCGGTGCCCTTGTGAGTCTTCTGCTTCATGAGAATTAAATCCTTAAATCCTAAGTGGAGCGTGGTCTACTTCTTGCCTTTGCGGACGGGTCCAAGAACCATGGTCATGTTGCGACCATCCTGCTTGGGACGCGACTCCACAACGCCGACCTCTGCGACGTCGTCAGCCAAACGCTCCAACAGGCGGAAACCCAGCTCCGGACGCGACTGCTCGCGGCCACGGAACATGATGGTCACCTTTACCTTGGAACCCTTCTCCAGGAAGCGCACCACGTTGCCCTTTTTCGTCTCGTAATCGTGATCATCAATCTTCGGACGGAACTTCTGTTCCTTCACCACAGTTTGCTGCTGATTCTTACGGGACTCGCGGGCCTTCTGGGCCTGCTCGTACTTAAACTTGCCGTAATCCATGATTTTGGCTACGGGCGGCTTCGCGTTCGGTGCAACCTCGACCAAGTCAAGATCCGCTTCGTACGCGAGCTTGCGAGCATCGTCAGTACGGACGATGCCCACCTGTTCACCACCGGGGCCAACAAGACGGACCTCGGGTACTCGGATGCGCTCATTAATGCGAGCTTCAGCGCTGATTGTGGTTCTCCTCGATTGTGGGGCTAGTAGTGTGCCTACCGAGGCCACAAACGAATAAATCCCGGCGCCAGTGGCATCCGGGAGTTTCTTTTTCAAGCACGCACCACCATGTGGCGCCTACTCTTAACCTTTATCCTGCGCTGGAATGGTGATTCCTACGCGGCCTCAGGTGGGAGAAACTCCGCTTGCGGCCCAAGTACCTCCTGGAGGAGGCGCTACGGGCGGTAGTGCGCACTACTTTAACACCACATGCATCAATCACCAAATCGGCGTGCAGGTGAGTTAGTTGTTGGTTCGGCTGACGCACCTTGCCTCTTCGACGCTGCGCTTGCCGACGCCTCCCCAGCCCTCGGCGCTGCGCCAGGCGACGCACAACCAACCAAGGGCTTTAGCGCGCCCTCCCCCAGCGCCTCGGTGACAACACGGTCTACGCCTGCGGCAAGCAAGTTAAGAGCGGGTATAGCCTCCTCGGCGTAGTCGCCGGGCATGGTGACCTCAATGGCCAATCCCACCGCGCCATCGGCATCCTCACCGGCCCCCTCGGTCTCCCGGACCCCAATCTGGCGGTGAGTATACCCATTGTCCTCCTCGGAAAGCCCCCAGCCGCCTTTGGCCCGGGTATGCGGGAGGCGGTCGAGTCCATTGTCTTGCCATTCCACGATGTCATCCATCGCGTCATAAACCTGCGCGGCTTCGGGGATACACGGCAAGTGTGCGCCAAACTTGGCCTGTTCTTCGAGCAACCACGTGGAATATCCAAATGGTTCCTCAAATTCGCCGGATGAGTCATATTCCTTCAAGAGAGCCTTGACTGCGCTTCCCGCGTCCCCCTCGGTCCAACGAACGTGGGACCACAGTGCGTAGGCGGCATCGTTGTCCGATTCCTTAATGGCGAGGTCCACAAGCTCAGGGCTAGCCTCGTCGCGCAAAGCCGCGATGGCGATCGGCACCTTTACGGTTGACCATGCAGGCTCTTCACCCCTTAGTCCAGCGTTGAACGTTCCCTGTTGATCCGCCACTGACACTCCGGCTTGAACGTCATACTCGCTTTCGACGTCTGCGACGACGGAGCGCAGCTCCGCATCGAGGTCGTAGCTGTTCTTAACCCCCTCACTAGATGTTTCAGGAGCTTCCTGCACTGCGTCCCTATCCGGGGCAGAACAGCCCGCCGCAGTTGTAGCCACGGCAAGACCGAGAGCCAGCGCAGCCGCGTGCGTGAGCTTCTGCCCTACCATCACACCATCTCCTTGAGGAACCCTCCCGTATAGGAGCCTTCCACCTGTGCCACATCTTCTGGTGTGCCCTGAGCCACGACGGTACCGCCGCCGGAGCCGCCCTCGGGGCCCATGTCAACGATCCAATCCGCGGCCTTAATGACGTCCAGGTTGTGTTCGATGATGATAACGGAGTTGCCTTTATCCACCAGACCCTGGATGACGAGCATGAGCTTGCGGATGTCCTCGAAGTGCAGGCCCGTCGTCGGCTCATCCAAGATGTAGACCGTGCGCCCATTCGTGCGCTTTTGTAGCTCAGATGCCAGCTTCACGCGCTGTGCTTCACCGCCGGAAAGTGTTGTAGCGGCTTGACCCAGGCGGACGTATCCAAGGCCCACCTCCACCAAGGTATTGAGATAACGGTGAATCGAGGTGATAGGCTCAAAGAACTCTGCGGCCTCTGAAATCGGCATGTTGAGGACCTCAGCAATGTTCTTGCCCTTGTAAAGAACCTCCAGGGTCTCGCGGTTGTAGCGTGCGCCCTCGCATACTTCACAGGGCACGTAGACATCGGGCAGGAAGTTCATCTCAATCTTGATGGTGCCGTCACCTTGGCACGCTTCGCAGCGTCCGCCCTTGACGTTGAAGGAGAAGCGGCCCGGCTTGTAGCCGCGCACCTTGGCCTCCTGGGTTTCCGCGAAGAGGTTGCGGATCTTGTCGAAGACCCCTGTGTACGTCGCTGGGTTTGAGCGCGGGGTGCGCCCGATAGGGCTCTGGTCCACCTGCACGAGTTTGTCTAGGTGCTCCACGCCCTCGACGCGCTTGGCTCGCCCCGGCACTTGGCGAGCGCGGTTGAGCTTGTTGGCCAGGGTCTTGGCCAGAATTTGGTTGACCACGGTGGACTTACCGGAGCCGGACACGCCTGTAACGCAGACGAGGACGCCCAGGGGGATCTCCACGTCAATGCCCTTGAGGTTATTCTCACGGGCGCCGACCACCTTGAGCATGCGCTCAGGATCGATCGCACGGCGCGTATCGGGAACAGCGAGCTTCTTCTTGCCCGAGAGGTATTGCCCAGTGAGCGATTCCTCCACGGCTTCGATACCGGCGGGTTCACCCTGATAGACCACCGTTCCGCCGTACTCGCCGGCGCGCGGTCCGACGTCGACAAGCCAGTCCGCCTCCCGAATGGTGTCTTCATCGTGCTCCACCACGATCAAGGTGTTTCCGATATCGCGCAAGCGCTTCAACGTGGCGATGAGGCGCTGGTTATCGCGTTGGTGTAGGCCGATGGAGGGCTCATCGAGCACGTAGAGAACTCCCGCCAGGCCGGAACCGATCTGTGTGGCGAGGCGGATGCGCTGCGCTTCACCACCGGACAGCGTGGAGGCGCCGCGGTCGAGGGTGAGGTAGTTCAGACCGACGTCGAGAAGAAAGCGCAAGCGCGCCTGGATTTCCTTTAGTACAGCACCAGCGATGATCTCCTCGCGGTGGCCCAGAACAAGCGAGTCGAGGAATTCTGCTGCCTCCTCGATGGACAGTGCCGTCAGGCCCGCGATGGACTGCTCGCCGTGAGCGGTGGAGGCCAAGCGCACCGCCAGGATTTCGGGCTTGAGGCGTGTGCCGTCGCAGGCATTACAAGGCACGCGACGGGTGTACTGAAGCAGGCGGTCCTTCTGCGATTCGGAATCAGCCTGATCAAGCTTGCGCTCCAGGAATCCGATGGCACCTTCAAAAGGCGCGGACCAATTGCGTTGGCGGCCATAGCGATTCTTGTAGCGCACGCTGACTTCCACGTCAGTGCCATAAATCAAGGCGTGGCGCTGCTCCTCGGTCAACTCAGAAACCGGAGTGCGGGGCTCGAAGTCCAGGGCCTTCGCTAGGCCTTCGACAAGCTTGACGAAGTACCTCGCATTGGGACTCGACGTCCACGGTTGGATAGCCTCCACAGCCGGAGCATCCGGGTCTGGGATCAGCAGATCAACGTCGACCTCAAGGCGGGTGCCCAAACCGTCACACACCGGGCAGGAACCGAAAGGTGCGTTGAAGGAGAAGGCGCGCGGCTCATATTCCTCAATGGTCAGCGTGTGGCCGTTGGGACAGGCGGCCTTCTCCGAGTAGGTGTGAGTGAGCTCTTCCCGGTCGACGAAATCCAGGGTTACCAGGCCATCAGCCAAACGCAGAGCAGTCTCCACGGAATCCGTCAGCCTCTGCTTTTGGGAAGCCTTGACCTGCAAGCGATCCACGACGACGTCGATGTCATGCTTAATCTGCTTCTTCAGCTTGGGCGGATCACTGAGTTGGTGGAGCTCACCATCCACCCGGACGCGGGAGTATCCCTGCGCCGCGAGGTCCGCGAAGAGGTCAACGAACTCGCCTTTACGGCGGCGCACTACCGGTGCGAGGACCTGAAACTTAAGCTTCTCCTCGTGGCTTAAAACCTCATCCACGATTTGCTGTGGGGTTTGACGCTCAATGACGGCATCGCACTGAGGGCAGTGCGCCGTGCCCGCGCGGGAGAAGAGCAGACGCAGGTAATCATAGATCTCGGTGATGGTTCCCACTGTTGAGCGCGGGTTGTGGTTGGTGGACTTTTGGTCAATGGACACCGCCGGAGAAAGCCCATCAATGAACTCAACGTCCGGCTTATCCATCTGCCCAAGGAACATGCGCGCATAGGAACTCAAGGACTCAACGTAGCGCCGCTGGCCCTCGGCAAAGATGGTGTCGAAAGCAAGCGAGGACTTGCCCGAGCCAGATAGGCCGGTAAACACCACCAATTTGTCGCGCGGAATATCGATATCCACGCCCTTGAGGTTGTGCTCACGCGCACCTCGTACGACCAAACGATCAGCCACTAGTTGCTGCCTTCCTACACAAATGTATGTGTGTTCAGAGAGTTCTCAATCAGAATGTACCCGTATGGTTGGACTTATGAACAACGCGCTTGAGCTTCATAAAATTTCCGTGTCCGACATGGACAACAATTGCTACCTACTGTGTGCGGGCGAGGAAGCGCTGCTTATCGACGCCTCCGCTGACGCCCCCGCGCTTCTTTCTCTAGCCGCAGATAACGGAGTAAAGATCACCTCCGTGCTTACCACCCACCGCCACTGGGACCACGTGCGTGCATTGAAAGAAGCCTTGGACACAACCGGCGCCGTGCACTATGCCTCTTTCCTCGACTCCCCTGCCCTGCCCGCGCCCGTCGACGTGGAGCTCGAGCATGGCGATACCCTGCCTTTTGCCGGCTTCGACCTACCCGTCATCATTTTGCGCGGACACACTCCAGGCGGTGCAGCGGTTGCAGCGGAGATTGACGGTGTCACCAACCTCTTCGTCGGCGATTCCCTCTTCCCCGGCGGCGTAGGGAAAACCACCTCGGAAGGTGACTTCGTGCGCCTGTACAAGGATGTCACGCAGCGGCTCTTTGACGTTTACCCTGACGAAGCGATCGTCCGCCCTGGGCACGGAGAGCCCACAACGCTCGGCGCAGAGCGCCCGCATCTGGACGAGTGGTGGGAGCGGCGTTGGTAACGACGTGTTAGCTGCTGCCCTCACAGCAGCAGTTGTTTAACCCGCGTACTATGGTGTGACGAACGTCTTTACAGATCTATCGAATGGAGCACGTCATGATTCGTAAGTTTGCCCGTCCTATGCTGGCCTCCGTGTTCATCTGGGATGGTGTGGATACGCTCCGCAACACCTCGGAGCACGTCGCGGACACCGAGTCCGTGCTCAAGCGCCTGCGCAAGGTGCTGCCGCGCGAGTATGCAGGCTACATCCCTAACGACCCCGAGCTGGTTACCCGCGCGCTCGGCGGCGCAAAGACCGCCGCGGGCACCAGCTTGGCGCTGGGCAAGGCACCGCGCACCTCCGCTGCTGTGCTGGCGCTGACTCACGTCCCCAACTTGGTTGGAAATGCTTTCTGGACCGCAGATTCCAAGGAAGAAAAGGAAGCACAGCGCAACGGCTTCATTACCAACACCGCTCTGCTCGGCGCCCTGGCCATCGTCACCCAGGACACCGAAGGTAAGCCATCTGTGCGTTGGCGCGCTGCCAAGGCTTCCGAGCGCGCGAACAAGAAGATCCAGCAGGCGCTGCCGGGCAAGTCCGAGCAGCAGAAGTTTGCGGATGACTTCTCCACCCGCGCCAATGAGATTTCTTCTGATGTCACGGCCAAGGCCAATGACTGGTTCGAGACCGCCAAGGACTACGTCGAGGACAACCGCGATGACTGGGAGTCCACCGGACGCGATTTCCTCGAGTCCGCACGCACCTTCGTGGAAGACACCGCCGAGACCGCGCGCGAGTTCATTGAGGACAACAAGGATGACTGGCTCGACGCTGCCCGTGATAACTCCGCTACCGCTCGCAAGGGCCTCGTCAAGGCGGCCGGCAAGGCTCAGGACCGCGCTGACGCGGCCCTGGCCAAGGCCGATTCGCTTGATAGCAAGCGCGCCCAGAAGAAGGCTCGCAAGCGCGCGGAAAAGCTGCAGAAGGAAGCATCCAAGAAGCTCGATAAGGCATTCAAGAAGTTCGGTGACCGCCTCTAAGCACGTCGCCTAAAGTTGCGGATAGCCCCGCAACGCACCGCGATACATGGAAGCGGTGGAGACAACAACGGCTCAGCTAGTATGCTGGGCCGTTGTTCTTTTCCACCCAGGAGAAGCCTTCAAACGCGCCCAAGGAGCCTTGTGTCTGAATCTTCATCCGTGCCTCGCACCGCAAACCCTAGTGCTCAAGCAAACGATCCGCACACCGAGATTGCCAGTGAGCAAGCCTACGTCGATGGCCTTTTTGCGCGTCTCGATAACGAGGTTCACGCCGCAAATGAGCGCCTCAATGAGGTACAGGCTGCCGTCGATCCGCATACCCCGGATGCCGATGCGCTGGTGCGCCGCGAAACCGAGTACCACGGGTTGCAGGCCAAGCTGGACCGTCTAAACATCGCCCAACTCGGACTGGTTTTTGGGCGCATCGACATTGATGCGCCCGGTGATAACCCCACCCCGGAGGGACTAGACCGCCGCTATATCGGCCGCATGGGGCTCGATGCCCGCGAGGAGGATTACCGCACGCTCCTTCTGGATTGGCGCGCCCCGATGGCGCGACCTTTCTACCTTGCCACCACCGCGCACCCCGAGGGAGTCCACGTCCGCCGGCACATCAGGACTACTGGGCGCACGGTAACCGGAATCAGCGACGAAGTTCTCGAAGGCGAGTCACACACCGACAGCAGCGACGTTGCCAGTGAGTCCGCCCTCCACCACGTCATGCAACAGGCCCGCACTGGGCACATGCCTTCCATTGTGGAAACCATTCAGAGGGAGCAGGACGAAATCATCCGTGACAGCACGCGCGGCGTCATGGTGGTCGAAGGCGGGCCAGGAACCGGCAAGACGGCGGTGGCACTGCACCGTGTGGCCTATTTGCTCTACACCTACCGCGAACAGCTAGCCGCCACGGGTGTGCTCATCGTAGGTCCCAACTCCACCTTCCTGGAGTACATCTCCCGGGTGCTTCCGGAGCTTGGTGAAACCGGCGTTGTGCTTTCTACCATCTCTTCCCTCTTCCCCGGCATTGAAGCTACTCACCCTGAGTCCCTGCTCGCGCGCGAAATCAAGGGTTCCGCGGCCATGGTGGAGATCCTCGGCAACGCGGTGAAGGACTATCAGCGCCTGCCGGAACAATCGCGCACGCTCGAAATCGATCGGCTCGAGCTCACCGTGGACCCACAGATGGTCAAGGCAGCACGGACGCGTGCACGGCGCTCGCGCAAACCACACAACGATGCCCAGGCAGCGTTTGCGGAACACCTCACCGAGTCACTGGCCCAGCAGATGGCTGAACGCATTGGCGCTGACCCTCTCGGCGGCAACAACCTGCTCTCCCGCGCGGATGTGGATCAGCTCCACGACGACCTCGCGGAAGAACCCCAGGTGCTGGAGCTCATCGACGAGTTCTGGCCCCACCTGACACCCACCGATGTCCTCGCCGATCTCCTCAGCAGCACCGAACGCATCGATTCGGCGGCCGGCGACTATGATGATGAAACCCGCAGTGCGCTCTACCGTGAGGACGGCCGAGCTTGGGCGCCTTCCGACGCCGCGCTTCTCGACGAACTTGCGGTTCTCATCGGCATGCCCGACCCCGAAGCAGAACGTGTCGCCGAAGAAAAAGAATGGCGCGAGCAGGTCGCAGAGGCAGAAGACGCACTCGATATCCTGAGCTCTTCCGATTCCACCGACAACGATGACGACATGTTCGAAGCAGAGATTCTCTCTGCCCACGACGTCATCGACGCCGAGCACCTCGCTCGACGCCACGAGGTTCGGGACTCCCGCACCACCGCCCAGCGCGCCCGTGAAGACTACACGTGGGCCTACGGGCACGTCATCGTCGACGAGGCCCAAGAACTCACCCCGATGGAATGGCGCATGATTTTTCGCCGTAGCCCCTCGCGATGGATGACTCTCGTGGGCGACACATCCCAGACCGGTGCCCCTGCCGGCGTCGATGATTGGGCGGACACGCTCGAGCCGTTCGTCGGCCAGCGCTTTCGGCTTCACGGGTTAAGCGTCAACTACCGCACCCCGCGCCCAATTACCGAATTGGCCAATCAACTCTTGGAATCCATCAACCCCGAAGCGACGCCAGGTATCGCTGTCCGCGACGGCGTGGACGTCATCTGGCGCGATGATACGGACGACCTTGAGCCAGCTACCTTCCAGGATGATGAAGGGCGCCTGCGGGCTGTGATCACTGCGGCCAACGTTGAGCACACCAAGGGACTAGAGTTTGACCACGTCACCGTAGTCAACCCGGATGACATCGTGGCAGCATCACCGCAAGGTTTGCACAACCTCTACGTGGCCCTCACGCGCGCGACGCAGTCCTTGACCATCGCCGGCCGTTACGCGGAGGTTTTCGGTTAGTCTGGTGCGCATGGCACTTTCCGATATCGCCCGCAAAGTCGAATCCACCGCGAATGCATTCTCACTTAAGCACTCCGCACGCAAAGGCTGGCAACCCAGCATTACTGGCTATGCCGGCTACGGCAACGAGGACTTTGTCCATGTGCTTGGCCGCGTGCTCATGCACGATCCCAAGGCTGAGGAACGCGATACGTGGACCCAACGCGGATACCGCCAATTCTTCACCATCCAGGTCACGCACCACGAGGTCGAAGTAACAGTTGGTGGTAAGACGGTGCCGGGCACCACGAACGACAACGGCTATATCGATGTCCTCGTCCATGATCACGGGCTAGAACCTGGCTGGCACGACGTCACCATTCGCGCCAAAGGCGCAGACGAGGTGCGCGCGGAAGTCCTCATCGTGGACAAAGACACGACATTCGGTGTGGTCAGCGATATCGATGACACCATCATGGTGACCTGGCTGCCGCGAGCCATGATTGCAGCGTGGAATTCCTGGGTAAAGCGCACCAATACGCGAACCCCCGTCGAAGGCATGGCCAGTTTCTACCGGGAGATCTCTCAACAGCACCCAGAGGTTCCCTTCGTCTACCTCTCCACCGGTGCGTGGAATACCTATGACACCTTGGTCAATTTCATGGCGGAGAACGGCTTCCCACGTGGCCCACTGTTGCTCACCGACTGGGGCCCAACGCCCACCGGTCTTTTCCGCAATGGCCAAGAACACAAGCGCGTCCAACTGCGCAATTTGTTCATTGCTTTCCCCAAATTGCGCTGGCTTCTCATCGGTGATGATGGGCAGCACGATCCTCTGACTTATGCCGACGCCGCGGCGGAGCATCCCGACCGTGTGGCAGCGGTAGCAATACGCAACCTCACGCCACAAGAGCAGCTGCTCTCCCATGGCTCGCTTGCTCCCTTGGTCAAGGTCAACAAAGAGTCTTCTTTCGATATCCCGCTCATTCAAGGCGCCGACGGTAACGGGCCCTTCCGGTTTTAGAGTGCGTTGATTTTGTC
>NZ_KV816301.1:0-1441 GCF_001814395.1 Corynebacterium sp. HMSC059E07 | reverse complement strand
GGGGTACTCGAGTGGCGAACGGGTGAGTAACACGTGGGTGATCTGCCTTGCACTCTGGGATAAGCTTGGGAAACTGGGTCTAATACCGGATATGAACTGCCTTTAGTGTGGTGGTTGGAAAGTTTTTTCGGTGCAAGATGAGCTCGCGGCCTATCAGCTTGTTGGTGGGGTAATGGCCTACCAAGGCGTCGACGGGTAGCCGGCCTGAGAGGGTGTACGGCCACATTGGGACTGAGATACGGCCCAGACTCCTACGGGAGGCAGCAGTGGGGAATATTGCACAATGGGCGGAAGCCTGATGCAGCGACGCCGCGTGGGGGATGACGGCCTTCGGGTTGTAAACTCCTTTCGACAGGGACGAAGCTTTTTGTGACGGTACCTGTATAAGAAGCACCGGCTAACTACGTGCCAGCAGCCGCGGTAATACGTAGGGTGCGAGCGTTGTCCGGAATTACTGGGCGTAAAGAGCTCGTAGGTGGTTTGTCGCGTCGTCTGTGAAATTCCGGGGCTTAACTTCGGGCGTGCAGGCGATACGGGCATAACTTGAGTGCTGTAGGGGAGACTGGAATTCCTGGTGTAGCGGTGAAATGCGCAGATATCAGGAGGAACACCGATGGCGAAGGCAGGTCTCTGGGCAGTTACTGACGCTGAGGAGCGAAAGCATGGGTAGCAAACAGGATTAGATACCCTGGTAGTCCATGCCGTAAACGGTGGGCGCTAGGTGTAGGGGGCTTCCACGTCTTCTGTGCCGTAGCTAACGCATTAAGCGCCCCGCCTGGGGAGTACGGCCGCAAGGCTAAAACTCAAAGGAATTGACGGGGGCCCGCACAAGCGGCGGAGCATGTGGATTAATTCGATGCAACGCGAAGAACCTTACCTGGGCTTGACATACACCAGATTGCTGCAGAGATGTAGTGTCCCTTGTGGTTGGTGTACAGGTGGTGCATGGTTGTCGTCAGCTCGTGTCGTGAGATGTTGGGTTAAGTCCCGCAACGAGCGCAACCCTTGTCTTATGTTGCCAGCATTTGGTTGGGGACTCATGAGAGACTGCCGGGGTTAACTCGGAGGAAGGTGGGGATGACGTCAAATCATCATGCCCCTTATGTCCAGGGCTTCACACATGCTACAATGGTCGGTACAACGCGCAGCGACACTGTGAGGTGGAGCGAATCGCTGAAAGCCGGTCTTAGTTCGGATTGGGGTCTGCAACTCGACCCCATGAAGTCGGAGTCGCTAGTAATCGCAGATCAGCAACGCTGCGGTGAATACGTTCCCGGGCCTTGTACACACCGCCCGTCACGTCATGAAAGTTGGTAACACCCGAAGCCAGTGGCCTAAACTTGTTAGGGAGCTGTCGAAGGTGGGATCGGCGATTGGGACGAAGTCGTAACAAGGTACCCGTACCGGAAGGTGCGGGTGGATCACCTCCTTTCTAAGGAGC
>NZ_KV816300.1:0-2292 GCF_001814395.1 Corynebacterium sp. HMSC059E07 | reverse complement strand
AGTAATCCACTTGGCGGTGAGCACCTCATCGACCTGCGCTTCGGTAAGCGCTTCAATGGTCGCGTGGGTGTCTTTCTCCAACTGCTCTTGCGCAGCCTTGAGGTTCTTCTTGAGCTTGTCCCGCTGGGCGATAAGTGCCTTGGCGCTGAGCATGGCAGCCTCAGTGCTGTCCTCCGGCCAGGTCTCGCCCTTGGCCAGCTTCGGCAGGTCCTTGATGGCCTTGTTCAGCTCGGTCTTCTTGAAGGCGTCCTGCTTGTCGTTAAGTATCTCGGTCAGGTCGGTCTTGTCGACTTCGCTTAAGCCCTCGACAAGCTGTGTTAGCTCAGATACAGCTGTGTCCACGTCGCGACTTAGCTGCGTTACCTGGTCCTTCTGTTGCGCCAGGTAGAAGGTCTGCACCAACTCGTTGGGAGCAACGCGCCCGTCCCATCCGATTTGGACATAGACCTTTTTCTTTTCCTTGGTCTTCCACTCCATCACGGGGTGGTTGACCCGCAGGGCATCGAAGCCTTCGGTCTGGATGACTTCTAGGTCACCGGCGGTTTTGACCCAGCTGTCATGCAGTACCTGGTAGCCCTCGTAGGCATCAACCAACGGTACAGGGTCGAGGCGGTCGAACAGGTCTGCCTTAAGCTGGTCCTCGGTGGTAGTAATAGGCACGGTAGCTGCGCCATCCACCAGCAGCGCGTGCAGTTTCTCCGGCAGGTCGGATAGTACAGCGCCAACCTGGTCACGAAGTGCCTGGGCTGCAGGGTGCTGGTCGATCGTCTCGCGTAGGTTGGTCGTTTTCAGCTCCGCGTAGCCTTCTGTCTTCTCGGTGAACAGTGCCTCCCGCAGCCCCGGCAGGGCGGTCCAGTAGTGCTCCAGGGTGTCAATTTCGCTGGTGGGAATGCCGCCGTGCATAGTGGCGTACAGGTCTACAGACTCAGGCGGCAGGGTGGCAGAGACGTAGCGTGGGATGTTCAGGTTGTGGTCGTTGGCGCGAATCTCGTCGCGGGTCACTACCCTAGCGAAGTGTGGCACGTCCACGCGGTTGTGAACGGCATCGACGATGCGTTGGATGTCACGGGCGCGCAGGTGGTTGTACTTGCCCTGCTTGATGAAGCCCTGGGAGGCATCGATGAACAGCACGTCATCGCGGTCACGTTCTTGCTTGAGCACCATGATGACGGTCGCGATACCGGTGCCGTAGAAGATGTTGGAAGGCAGGCCGATAATGGCATCGATGTGGTTGGCTTCGATGAGATTGCGACGGATGTCGGCCTCCGAGCCACCACGGAACAGTACGCCGTGCGGCAGGACGACGGTGAGGATGCCATCAGGCTTAACGTGGAACAGCTCATGCAACATGAAGGCGTAGTCGGCCTTGGTCTTGGGCGCTAGACCAAACCGTGCGAAGCGCGGGTCAGCCTCGTTGCCTTCGGGTTCCCACTTTTGGGAGTAGGGCGGGTTGGAGACTACTGCGTCCACATAGAGCGGCTTGTAGGTCTGCACCGGGTCGGCCTCGTCGAACATCGGCCAGTCATGGGCCAAGCTGTCACCGTTGCGGGCGACGATGTTGTCCGCCTTCACGCCGCGCATGACCAGGTTCATACGAGTGAGGTTGTAGGTGTTCTCGCGCAGCTCCTGGGCGAAGTACTTAATACGGTCTGGGTCACCCATGCGCTTGGCGACGGCATGGCCGATGTTAAGCAGCAGGGAGCCAGAGCCGGAGGTCGGGTCGTAAATCTGAATCTCGTCGCGGCCCTTGAGGTGGTCAGCGACGATGTTGCTCATGATGAGAGAGACCTCATGCGGGGTGTAGAACTCGCCTGCCTTTTTGCCCGCGTTGGCCGCGAACTTCTCGATGAGGTACTCGTAGATGTAGCCCAGCACGTCATAGCCCTGCTTGCCATCAGTGGGGATGTCATCGATAAGGTCCAGTAGCTTCTTGATGGCAGAGGTACGGGCAGCGTCGGTTGTACCCAACTTCGACAGGCTGGTGTCCAGGGTGTTAAGGATGCCCTCGAAGACGTGCTTGCGCTCCGGGGCGATGTTGCGCTTGAAGGTAGCCAGGCCGTCGCGCACGTGAGCGATGGAAAAGTCGTTATCCAAGTCTCGCCACGTCGAGTACAGGTTCTCGTAGGTGAGGAAGTAGCCCAAGTTGTTACGCACCAGGGCCACGGTGTCAGTGTCGGTCTCAACAAGCGTATCTGGCAGGTCTTCCGGTTCAGCGTCGTTATTGAGCATGAACTGCTCTACTTGGTCGGACAAGAACTTATAGAAGATGAAGCCGAGGATGTAGTCCTTGTA
>NZ_KV816299.1:2482-43862 GCF_001814395.1 Corynebacterium sp. HMSC059E07 | reverse complement strand
AACCTCAACCGAGGTCTTACCCTCAGACTCACCAACAGGCTTATCATTCGCATCGTTCGGATCAGTGGGGGCAGGGTTGCCCTCAGCATCAGTGTTGTTGACCTCGTCGCCGTCGCTAACGCCGTCACCGTCGCTGTCTGCGTTGGTCGGATCGGTCGGCTGGCCGTTGTTCTTGGAACCGTCAACCTCTTCCTTATCGGTCAGACCATCACCATCAGTGTCGGCCTTCTTCGGGTCGGTGCCCTTTTCGGCTTCTTCCTTGTCCGTCAGGCCATCGCCGTCAGTATCCGCGGTTGCGTCCTTGACCACGAGCGGGAAGGTTTGCGTGCCGGTGCTCTCACCATCGGTGACTTTCACGGTGACGTTGTAGACGGCGTTGCCGTCCTCGGTCACGAGGTCAGCCGCGTCCTTGTTGTACGCAGGAGTACCCGTAATCTTGCCATTCTCATCGATGGAGATTCCCTCGGGTGCGCCGACGAGCTCATACGTGGGGTTGGACAGCGCCGCACCATCAGCTGTCTTGGCCGAGACCTGAATCGGAGTGATGGCATCATCGGACCATGCTTCCTGGCCCTTGAGCTTGTCGATGACCAAATCCTTCGGCGCCGGCTTCTCATCGCCGGCAGGAACGTTAACAACGACGGTATCGGTGTACTCAGTGCCGTCGATAGTCGCGGTAATCGGCAACTCAAAAACCTTGGCCGGCGCACCCGGCTCCTGCTTCGGAACGGTGATGGTTGCAACACCATTCTCATCGAAGGTCACCTCTGTGCCCTCAGGGGCGTTGGAGGTATCTGCCGTGAACGTGGATCCCTCAGGCAAGGTATCCACGGCCTCACCGTTGAGGGTCAGCTTCGGAGAAACCTTAGCGGTGGCGTTCTCGCCGTCCACGGCAAGGTTCTGCAGTGCTGGGTAGTCAACGCCGTAGGTCTTATCAGCCTCAGGGTCGGTTGGAGTCTCCGGCCCCGGTGCGTCCGCAGCCTCAACCTTTACGGTTGCCGGCTCGGAAGGCTTCTTACCATCCTCCGTTGCAGTAGCCG
Organism: Corynebacterium sp. HMSC059E07; assembly: GCF_001814395.1. Lineage (NCBI taxonomy): Bacteria > Bacillati > Actinomycetota > Actinomycetes > Mycobacteriales > Corynebacteriaceae > Corynebacterium > Corynebacterium sp. HMSC059E07. The sequence continues at coordinate 42,822 of NZ_KV816299.1, read as the reverse complement.
AGATCTCATCGTTTTCCTTGAGCTCTTCGTCCTCAGGAATGTCTGCAGTGAAGGTACCCGGTTTGTCCGGGTCCTCGGTTGCGGTGACTTCCTTACCGGACGGGAGGGTTACTTTCACCTCACTGCCTGCAGGAGCCGTGACAGTGACCTTGGTGTCATCAGCCTTCACTGGTTCGATGGACGGGGTCGCGGTTGCTTCAGTCGGGGCATCCTTGGTGGCCTTGAACGTACCGCCCTTGGTTCGCTCGCCATTCGGGGACTCCGCAACGAGGGTGTAATCCGTACCGTCTTGCAGTTCAAGCTTGCCGGAAGTAAATTTACCCTTCTTAATCGCGGCGACGTCATCAAGCGTTGCGACGTCAATGGCGTCTGCAGCGTCGAAAGTCGGCTTACCGTTCTCGTCTTCACTCAGCTTGTCGGTAGGAACAGCAACAATCTTCACCGGCGCCGCATCCGCATTGGTGACATCAAGCAGCGGAATATCCTCGCCCTTGGTGTCCTTATCCTGTTCGCGAGCAATCGTGCCGGACAGAGACTCAGGCTGTGGGAGAACTTGCTTAGCTTCCGGCTGTGGAGCAGCAGGGAGGAAAGACTTCGGGTCTAACGGATCGGTGTCATCGGTAAGGACCTCCACGTCATCGCGGATACCATCGCCATCCGTATCTTCGACTGACGGGTCCGTACCCAACTCACGTTCGTAGTCGTCGGTGAGGCCATCACCGTCAGAATCGGCAATGTTGAGGTAGTCGAACTTCAGCGTGTTCTTCAGCAGCGTCGGATCGGCGCCACCGTCCTGCTTATCCTCGTTCGGCAACGTCTTCGGCCACGCATCAGTGAAGTCCACGGAGATCCAGGAGGTGGTGTCGATGCGCTTGCCATACGGGGAGTTGGCAAGGTTATCAGCCCCCTCCTCAAGCTGATACTCGATGGTGTAGCTACCGGTCACATTAGCGGGGATGCCCACGATACTGTCCATGTTGGCCCACACTTCATCCTTGGTTTTGGCATCGATGCCAGGCTCGTGTGGCTTGTAGGACAGTTCGGGCCGAGTCGCGGTGGTCGCGAAACCGGTTTCCTTGTCGAAGTCCATCTTCCATTTCTTGGCACCCTTTACTGGATTGCCTTCCATGTCAGATTTGTAGACCGTGACGTCGGTGATGTGCTTTGCTACATCTGGGCTGATGTACTCATTGAGCATCCAGTTCCAATAGCTGTTTCCACCGAAGTTCCTACCCGCCATAGTGGCGGTTGTGGTGGATTTAATGACCCCGTTCCCCTGATCATACTTCAGCTGTTTCGAGATACCGTTGTGGTAAACATTCGCGCCCGTAGCTTCGAAGGTTTTCGCCGGTACGTTGGTATCAGCAGCAAGTTGCCCCTGATTCACAATGTTTACGTGCTGGACGGAGTTGTTAAAGATCCGGCCGTCCTTGCGAACCCAGTAGTAGTCAACCTGGGAACCCTCCTTCGGAAGAGCCAGATCGGTAATAGGGGTCCCGTTCTTCAGGAAGATTTGAATGTAGGACGCATATGGAACGCCCGAGGCACCTGGAAAGTTCTTGGAGTCCTCGAACTTCAGACCCCACTCGGAGCCTTGAGGATCACGCTTTACAAACGACCCCTGGTGATCACCATTCACACCCACCAGCTCGATGCGCGAAATCTCGTCGTACAGCGCCTTGTCACGGAAACGGATGAACTGACCGTTCGCATCTGTATCCCCCTCCGGGGTCTTACCGGTATTCCAAACCGATTTCCTCAAATGCGGAACCTTGAACACGTACTGCGGGTCGTTTTGCTGTGCATCCACGAACTCCGGCACAAGGCCGGCATATCGCAGGCCGTCATCCTCACCGTTGTCGTAAATTCGCCCAGTATCCGCCGGAATGTAGTTACCATCTGCATCAGTGATCTCAGCAGCAGACGCCACGGCGGCCGTCTGCGGTGCAACAACAGGATGCACAAACGGAGCAACCAGCGCAACAGAGAGCGCCGCGGCAGCAATCGTAGTGCCGCGACGGCGTACAGCAGTACGCTTGATTGCCTTCTTGTTCATATCAAGAAGTCCTTTCCTTAAGACTTGAAAGTATTGATCACGCTAGGGGTGCGCGACCGCGCAAGGGGTAAAACCAGCTTACGCAACCGAGAGCAGCTCACATTTGCCACCTTGGAAGAAGGTCAGAGGTTCCAAGGGTCGATGAACAAACCCGTCTCCAACGTTAACGCCATTCACGAATTAAAGAAACCGTACGGAACCCTGAAAATTCCATGAATACAACTTTTTGGGGACAACAAGTTGAGACACATGCTTGACCTGCCCTTATTTGGTCCGATCGCGACACGCGGTTAATATTGTTAAATATCTCACATCGTCACATCCGTAACATTTCCCCAGGAATAAACTCCTTACGGGGGTGTTTTGTCCAGCGCATGGGTAAGCGGCGTTGCCGGAGGCGGCACCAAGCAGGGCGTATTGAACGCACAAATGTAGCCATAAGAACACAAACCGCCCCGCTTCCCTATGCATGGTGCGTGCTGATGGTTGTGTGCACGATGCTGTAGGAGAAGTGGGGCGGTTATTGGCTGGCACCGTCGCCGTGAGGCGGTGCCTGAGGTTGTGCGGCTTGAACTTGTTGGCGCCTTACTGGTCTTGCATGACGTCGTGGCGCACGATGGTCTGGTCGCGGCCGGGGCCGACACCAATGTAGGAGATGCGGCAGCCGGAGAGTTCTTCCAGACGCAGGACGTAATCCTGTGCCTTCTGGGGAAGCTCCTTGAAGGTCTGGCAGCCGGTGATGTCCTCATCCCAGGCCGGCATGGTCTCAAAGATGGGCTCGGCGTGGTGGAACTCAGATTGGGTCAGAGGCATCTCGTCGTAGCGCTTGCCGTCTACGTCATAGGCCACACAGATGGGGATCTCACCAATACCGGTAAGCACGTCCAGCTTGGTCAGGAAGTAGTCCGTGAAACCGTTGACGCGAGTGGCGTAGCGAGCCACCACGGAGTCGTACCAACCGCAGCGGCGCTTGCGGCCGGTGTTGACGCCGATTTCGCCGCCGGTGGTCTGCAGGTACTCACCCCACTTGTCAAAGAGCTCAGTGGGGAAAGGACCAGCGCCCACGCGGGTGGTGTAGGCCTTGATGATGCCCAGGGAAGTCTTAATGCGCGTAGGACCAATGCCGGAGCCGACTGAAGCACCGCCGGCCGACGGGTTCGAGGAGGTCACGAAGGGGTAGGTTCCGTGGTCAACATCCAGCATGGTGGCCTGGCCGCCCTCCATGAGGACGTGCTTGCCAGCATCCAGGGCTTGGTTCAGCTCAAGTTCGGCCTCAATGACCATTGGGCGCAGGCGGTCACGGTAGCTCAGGAAGTACTCCACAACCTGCTCCGGATCGATGGCCTTGCGGTTGTACATCTTCACCAGCATCTGATTCTTAATATCCAAGGCGGACTCGACCTTCTGGCGCAGGATGGACTCATCAAAAATGTCCTGCACGCGGATGCCGATGCGCGCAACCTTGTCGGCGTAGACAGGGCCGATACCGCGGCCGGTGGTGCCGATGGCGCGCTTGCCTAAGAAGCGCTCCTGAACGCGGTCCAGGGTCTGGTGGTAGGGCGCCACGAGGTGGGCGTTGGCGGAAATCTTGAGGCGCGAGGCGTTAGCGCCGCGGGCTTCGAGGCCATCGATCTCATCGAAGAGGGCTTCCAAGTTAATGACCACGCCGTTGCCCAGGACCGGGGTGGCGTTTTCAGAGAGAATGCCGGCGGGAAGGAGCTTCAGCTCATACTTCTCGCCGCCGACCACGACGGTGTGGCCGGCATTGTTACCGCCGTTGGGCTTTACTACGTAATCGACCTTGCCGCCGAGGATGTCGGTAGCCTTGCCCTTGCCTTCATCGCCCCACTGGGCGCCGACGATGACGATCGCTGCCATATTGGTGTCACTTCCTATTTATTGAAGTCAAATACGCACCTACTTTACCCGGCATAACGGTATGGCGGTGGGTTTGTGACATGGTCATCAGGAATTGATGCGGTGTCGGCATGGGGTGGGCTAGACGTTTTCGGTGTTTTCATCGTCGGCACTGCCGCCGCCCGAGCCCTCCTCATCGAAGTAGATGGTGTCACTGGTGAACATCAACCGCGACTTGTCCGGGGTGCTGACGATGATGCCATCGTCGACAACGGCGATTTGGGCCTCGATGTCACCGATGCCGATTCGGTAGAGCCCGTTGCCCTCGATCTTTGTGCCGTTAGTTGGGATTTCATCGTCATACTGAGTGAACTCAGTACTGCCCTCTAGAGGCAGGAAGGTCACCAGGTTGAATTCCATGCCCTCCGGCATTGGGGTCTTGCCACCCTTGATGGCCCAAGTCCCGCCGTCGCCATGCGCACAGTCAATGGCGTTGTTTTCTTCAATGATGCCGCAGACCATGTTCCAGCCATCGGCGGAAATGGTGAAGAGCTCTTCACCGCGGAGGTCTTCTTCATCCTTAGCCAAATCCGCGGACTCAGTTGGTTCCGAATCCACGTCGATGAAGAAGATGTCCGAATTCACGCCATCGAAGGAGTTTTCCATGGAGGTGGCTTCGGCGCCTGGGCGCTTGTTTACTTTGCCTTTAACACCGACGATGTCACCGTCGGTCTTGGACTCATAGGTATAGCCCTCACCGTCCTCCTCCACTTCGAAGGACGTGGACGTGATGTAGAGGGCATCCTCGTCCTTGAGTTCGCCCTTGGTGAAGAAGACGGGGACTTTGACATCCTCCCCATCAAACTCGCCCTCCAACACCGCGTAGCTGAGGAACTTGCAAGCGTCGTATTCATCTTCACTAACGCTCACGTCTTCAAATTTTTCAGTCGAGCCTTTCACGTAGGCTTCTTTATTCTCGAGGATCTTGCTGAGTTCAGTGTCCTCGAGTTCTTTCTTCTCGTCGCAGTCAGCGTTGGTGCTCGAGGAGGAGGTGCTGCTCGATGTCGACGTGGCCTTCGAAGAAGTAGGCGCCGCCGAACTCGTCGCGGACTCAGCGGCAGCCTCAGTGAATGCTGGCTCCTCGACTTCCGTCAGTGCACCGCCGATGATGCTGCACGAACTCATTAGGAGCCCAGCGGTGGATACAAGTGCAAGAGTTGTCATGCGAGTGGACATGGTGCTTACCTCCGGCTGTTAGGGGCTTAAGAATTGATTGCTAAGAAGTTGGGCGTTGCCTTGGAGCCTACTGGCGCATTGTGATGTGCACTACTTTTCTGGGGAAAGCTCCACTGTCTGCACGCCGCGCATGGCGTGTTTTAGCGAAGCTCTTTCCACGCTTCTATGCTTCTTGTATGATCTGTGCGCTTGTAGACTGCGGCGGCCACTTCACCGACGCCCATACCACTGCCCTCGTTGAGGCCTCCCAGCGCGGAATACGCGTCGAGCACTTCCGCTTCGCAGAGGTTCCCAGCCGGCAGGAGTTGAAGGCTATTGACGCCCTGGCCAGTGAGATTCTCCCGGAGGATCCCACTCCTTCGCTGGATGAAATTGCCGCGCAGCCAGACGTGAGCCACCTCGGTGCGCCGGGGCCGGCGCCCCAGGCCCCGTTCCTACGTGAGCCGCTGCGCGTCGTGGTCATCGGCAGCGATGCCGCGCTAAGCGCCGTGCTGACCCGCATGATGCGGGCGGATTACCTGTGGGCCGAGGTGGGCTATGTCCCAACTGGGGAGCACTCCACCGCGGCGCTGAATTGGGGCCTGAAATTACCAGAACCGGGGCAAGTTCTCGACGAGCGAGGTGCTGCCTTGGAGGAGGCTCTCACCTTTGCCATAACCGCACCCGCCAAGCCAGTGCCGCTTATCCGCAATGATGCGGGCCTCGCCGTGGCGGGTTCGGCAACGATTGCAGAATGGTCGAACGAGGAGATCACTGGTGAGATCATCGTCGACGATGCCGTGCTACTGCGCGCGGACCGCGAGAAGGATGTCTTCGGCGCGAAGCTCGTGCCGATGACGGATGCGCCGGGCATCGTGGCGGCGAAGGCGGTGACAAGTTTTGAGGCAAACGAAGCGCCGCGCCGTGGGCTCTTCGCCCGCCTGCGCAAGCCTGCCCAGCCGGGGCAGCTCGACCCGTCCAGCGTCGTGCAGGGCCGGGCGGTGCAGGCAGGGGGACCGGCGCTCAGCGTCAGCGTCGATGGAGTCCGCGCCAAGAGGCCGGTCAAGCGCGTGACGTTCTACCGTCACCTGCGGGACCTACAGATAGTGCGGTCCTAATCCTCTTCCTCGCCTCCGAGCAACCGCACTCAACTACAGCGCCACTATCCGGGAAAACCAGCACGATTCTCGCGGCGAAGGTAAAACGAAAGGAGGATTCGGCCAGCATTACCTTTTCGGCACTAGGCTCGAAACCGAATCCTCACCGCATGCGCATTGTGCAATGCACCTAGGCGGTCTGCGGAAGACTCTACCACTCTCAGCTCCCGAAAGAACAAGCCCATGCCACTAACGCACAAAATTTCTTGGGTATCTGATGCCAGATTCGCCCCATACCTCGAAGAATGCGGCACGGCGGAAGAGGCATGGAAGCTCTATGAACTCAACGCGCAAATCGCAGCTGCGCTGTCTGAAGTAATTCATCACACAGAAGTCTTGCTTCGAAACGCTATGAGCGATTCACTTGCCGACGCTCACCCATTTGACTTCGGCTGGAACCAAGATTCTTTCGATATTTCAGCGCTATCAACGAAGCTAGCTAAGAAGTACAAGCGTCCTGTCACCAAAGACGACATCATCGCGCATCTGAACATGGGGTACTGGGCTTCACTTCTTTCCACGAAATCCGATGCCAATGAGGAAATCTGGAGAAAATACCTTCGAAACGCATTCCCAGGCCAAGGTAACAGGAAGATAGTTGCAGCCCTGTTGACAGACCTCAATATCCTTCGAAACCGGTGTGCGCATCAGGACTCACTTCTCAACGTGGATCCAACCGTAGAACTAAAGAAAATTCTTAGGCTCGCCAGTTGGATAGACCAAGATGCAAGGCTATGGCTAGAAAACCTCGAACGTGTTACCAAGCTGGCTGCTCAACGCACGCCAAAACTCAGCACCGCCATCTTGGGGCATGCCGACAATTCTCTTTTCACCTTTTATCAAAGGGTAGGTGCCGTCATCCTGGAAGCCTCTACGCCTCTTGCACAAGTGGACTACATCGGTTTCTACTTCAGCCAGAGAATCGTCGGAATCTTTCCAAAGGTCTTAGACATTGAAATCGCTTCTAGCTGGAATAAAAAGACTTCAGATGCGCTTAAGAAATCATCCGACCCCGAGGAACAACGTCTCGGGAAAATTATGAGCTACGCACTCTCTAATCCATTCGTTAAGAGCTACCCTCCAGAGAATACGTACAAGGTTTATCACCTCAGTGGGCCTAAGCATCCCTCAACTCTCACTACTGCTGAAAAGCAGGACATCGTGCACGAGGCTAGCGGTCGTGGCTCCGCATTTGTGAAAAGACCTCGGTACTTTCAAAGCAGTTCGCTATTGGCCGCCAGGGTCACTTCTGATTTACCCTCACCGAGCAAATAGCTCGAATTGCCTCCAAAATTCTCACTGCCCGAGTCTCAAGCCCTAGTCCTCTCCCTAGTCCTCTTCCCGCACCTCCGGCGGGTAGGCCGGGTGCTTCGAGGTGGGCACCAGCTGCGCCACGGCGGACTCACGCGACATGCCGCACACCATGAGCAGGTCCACGATGACGGAGCGGGTTTGGGCGAGCACAGCATAGGCGGAGAGCACTGCTTCCTCGCCGGCGACGTCCATCGAGCAGCGCGCAGCCAACTGGCGCAGGCGTTTGACTATCTCCGGAATGGCATGCGCCTCATCCACGCGGCGCTCATGCGCAGTTTGGTGGGTATAGAGGTCGGAGAGCTCCATCGTGATGTCGGCTAGCTCGTCGATAAGCTCCACTTGCTCGGCTGTGGCTTGGTCGCCGTCCTCAGCGAGCACAAGGGCGCGGCGGGACAGCACGCGGGTGCCGCGAACCACGTTATCGACGGGCGTGAGGATGCGCTCCAGCGAGCGGACGTTGCGCTGCGAGCTCCACAGGAAGGGCGAGAGCTTTGCGGTCTCCGCGCCGCCCTTGGTGGCGTTGAGCATGTTGTTGATGTCGGCCTGCGTGCCGCGCACGGCATCGCGGGCCTCCATGATGGTTTCGGGATCATTGTCCGCAAGGCCCCTGGAGACATCGGAGAGAACCGAGGCCGTAATGCCCAGGACCTTCGAGACTTCCGAACGGCCCGCCCGCAGGGGTGAGGAGGGAATCAGCACGATCATCGTGAGGCCGATGACCGCGCCGATAATGGCGTCGATGGCACGGGAGAGCCCGCCCATTTCTTCCGGCGGAAGAATGGTGGCGATAAGGATGGCGGCGATGACGATCTGGTTGCTCACCATCTGCGAACCCGTGACGAAGGAGCCGATCACCAGCGCCAGACCGATGATGATGGTCATGTGGATGGGGCCGGTCCCGAGGGCGTCGACAAGCAGCGTGCCCACCAGCACGCCCACGATGCCGCCGATGGACATGTCGACGGCGCGCTTGAGGCGGTCACTGCCCGAAAGGCCGAGGATGATGATGACGGCCATCGGGGCAAAGAAGGGCTGCTCATGGCCGAAAAAGTCATGCGCAACATAGAACGCCAAACCGGCACCGAGGGTGCTCTGAATCATGAACACCAGGCGGTTGCGGATGCGCGTGAAGCGCGACTTCAAAGATTTATCCACCAACCGCAGCTGCTCGCGGGTGGTCCTGCGGACGCGTTTGGCTCCCGGTGACGAATTCGACGATGACTCTTGCGCTTCCATGATTCCGGTATTTTACGCGTTCTGCTGATGGGGTTGGGGACGCAAAAGCCACCCCTCGAGGGCGAAGGGTGGCTTGTTGAGATGTGCTGACGCCGCTTAGAGCCTGCGGCTGGTTGGCGCCGGCGTCAGCGGGGCGTTGGTTTACTTAGAAACGGTCTTGCCCACGGAGTGCAGGTCGGTGCAGGCCTCAACCACGCGGTCAGCCATGCCCTGCTCAGCCTTCTTCATGTAGGAGCGCGGGTCGTAGACCTTCTTGTTGCCAACCTCGCCGTCGATCTTGAAGACGCCGTCGTAGTTAGCGAACATGTGGCGGGCGACCGGGTTGGTGAAGGCGTACTGGGTGTCGGTGTCCACGTTCATCTTGACAACGCCGTAGCCCAGAGCCTGCTCAATCTTCTCCTTCTCGGAGCCGGAGCCGCCGTGGAAGACGAAGTCGAAGGGCTGGGAGCCTTCTTCCAGGCCGAGCTTCTTCACGACGGTCTTCTGGCCCTCATCCAGGACCTCCGGGCGCAGCTTCACGTTGCCCGGCTTGTAGACGCCGTGGACGTTGCCGAAGGTAGCGGCCAGCAGGTAGCGGCCCTTCTCGCCGGTGCCGAGGGCATCGACGGTCTTCTCGAAGTCCTCCGGGGAGGTGTAGAGGTTTGCGCCAGCCTTGGCCTGAACACCGTCCTCTTCACCGCCGACGACGCCAATCTCAACCTCGAGGATGATGTTGGCGTTGTGGGCCTTCTCGAGGAGCTCCTGGGCAATCACGAGGTTCTCATCGATCGGGATAGCGGAGCCATCCCACATGTGGGACTGGAAGAGCGGAAGCTCGCCGCGGTCAACGCGCTCCTGGGAGAAGGCGATCAGCGGGCGCACGTACTCATCCAGGACTTCCTTCTGGCAGTGGTCAGTGTGCAGCGCAACGTTAATGCCGTAGTGCTTTGCAGCCTCGTGAGCGAAGGCAGCCAGTGCCTTGGCGCCGGCAACCTTGTTCTTCACGGACAGGCCGGAACCGAACTCGGCGCCGCCGGTGGAGAACTGGATGATGCCGTCGGACTCAGCCTCGGCGAAGCCGCGGAGTGCGGCGTTGATGGTTTCGGAGGAGGTGCAGTTAATTGCCGGGAATGCGAAGCCGCCCTTCTTGGCGGTATCCAGCATCTGGTTATAAACCTCAGGGGTTGCAATAGGCATGAAATTCCATCCTTTGGAGTTGCTGTGCAGTAAGCCGTGCCGTCTCACATCCAGCGAAACAACACGTTCCAACATCCAAGTATGCCTATTATTGTGGTTTTCCGCCGCGAGAAGCGGTGTGACCTCACTTAAACCCCGGCTCCCACAGGCTCAAACAGCCCTTTGAGCTGGGCATATTCTGCCGTCAGGCGGATTCTGACTTGTACTTCACAATTCGGGTGCAGGCTTCCAACAACATCCAACCGGACAATTGAACGGACAAATCGCGCTCGGCCACGCGGATAATGCCCACCTTTTGGCCCAAGGAGGAAGGCCCAAAACCGTAATTGTGGGGCAGCTTCGCATCCGCGGTCCAGTCGGAGCCGAAAATGGGCAAGCCGTCCACTTCTAGGCGGTGTTCCCAGACGGATTCCGCCGAGGCCGTCACCAGCCGTGCGGCCAGCTTCTTCGTTGCGCGGTTAGCCGGGGAATCACCCGGCAGGCGCACCGCCACGTCAGCCAGGTAGCGGGCCAGGATGCCTTTGAAGAGGCCGCCGTCGCCGTCGCCAGTCTGCCAATCAATGACACCCGTATACGTTGCCATTCCCGTCGCCACCGCCTGGACGAGGCCGCGGATCCGGGTGGTGTAATCCATCATGTCCGCGGCGAGCTCGGCCTCATGAATGGTGTCGATGTCCTCCACGGAGCGCAGGCCCGTCTGCTTCCGCAGCGCCAGCACAATCTCCAAGCAAGCACCGAGCACCACGCCCTGGCAGTAGGGGTGAATGTTGCGGACGACTTCCTGCCCATCCATGCGCATGCGGATGCCGTCCATGACGAAGCCATCGTCATCGATCAGGTGGTCGTAGATCCAATCCACGATGTGGCGGGCCTCATCCACGCGCCCCATGCGGGCGAGCATGATAGCGCCCGGCCCGTTGGAGGGAACGTTGAGGAAGGTCTCGCCTTCGCGCCACGGCAGCACGCCCACTTGGGAATCGATGCCATCGCGGATGTTGTGCTGCAGGGCGCCCAGCTTCTTGTAGGGGCGCTGCTTCTTCAGCTCACCGGCACGGGAAATAGCCAGGGCCATCCAGGCCTTGTCGTCGTAGTAACGGTTCTTCGTCAGCGCGCGGAGGTTGCGCACGTGGATGCCGCGGATGGTATCGGAAATGCGCGCGCGGCGGGCCTTGGTGTTCTTGCGCAAGGCGGCGTCGACAAGACAGTCCAAATAGTGCGCCTGCCACCAATAATGCCAGTGCACAAAGAGCGATTCCTTGGTGGTGGGCGGCCAACTCACCACGGCAAGGTTGGTACGGGGCAAGCCCCACACGGCTTGCGCGTGGCGCTCATTGATGGCTGTCTCCGCGAGGTCAGCGCGGTGGGACCATTTCTCTAACACTGTTGTCTCATCATTCTTAAATGTGAATTCGTTACCTAGATGTAAACACAGTGCGCGGGATCTCACCAAGCTTTTGATAAATCGGCGTGCTGTCGAATCCATGCATGCATGGCGATGCCTGCGGCCACGCCCGCGTTGATGGAGCGAGTCGAACCAAATTGCGCGATGGAACAGGTCATCAGCGCCGCATCTTGTGCCTCCGGGCTCACCCCCGGCCCCTCCTGTCCGAAGAGGAGCAGGCAGCGCTCGGGCAACTCCGCGGTCTCCAGTGGAACGCACCCGGGGGTGTTATCGATGGCCACGACGGTTAAGCCTTGGTCGGCAGCCCAGGCCATCAGATCGCTGACGTTCGCGTGGTGCATGAGGTGCTGGTACCTGTCGGTCACCATGGCGCCGCGCCGGTTCCAGCGGCGCCGGCCCACGATGTGGACGGTGTCGACGGCAAAGGCGTTGGCGGTGCGCACCACGGTGCCAATGTTGGAATCGTTCTCGAAGTTCTCGATGGCGATGTGCAGGGCATGCCGGCGCTTATCGATGTCCTCCCGGATCGCCTCGCGCGTCCAGTAACGGTAGGCGTCGACGACGTTGCGACGATCCCCTTCCGCGAGCAGCTCGGGATCGTATTTCTCCGCCTCCGGGCCCTGCGGGAGCGAGCCCTCCCAGGGGCCGACGCCGTGGCGGCCCTCATTCCATTCGGTAGGGCCCTTGGCTTCCGCTTCGTCCTCGGGCTTAGGCAAGGTCGAGGTCCTCAAGGCCCAGCAGGTAGCGGTACTCCAAGCCCTCGGCGGCGATGGCATCGCCAGCACCGGTGTTGCGATCCACCACGGTGGCCACGCCGACGACCTCAGCGCCTGCCTTGCGTAGTGCCTTCACCGCGGTCAGTGGGGAGTTGCCGGTCGTGGTGGTGTCCTCGACGACGAGCACCTTCTGGCCCTCAACGTTAAAGCCCTCGATCTGGCGCTGCATGCCGTGCTTCTTGGCTTCCTTGCGGACGACGAAGGCATCGATATCGCGGCCGTCGGCGTGCATGATGGCCAACCCGACCGGGTCCGCGCCCATGGTCAGACCGCCGGCGGCGGCGTAGTCCCAGTCGGCGGTGAGCTCACGCAGCAGCGCGCCGATAAGCCGCGAGGCCTCGTGCTGCAGGGTGGCGCGGCGCAGGTCCACGTAGTAATCGGCCTCCTTGCCGGAGGACAGCGTGACTTTGCCGTGGACGACGGCCAGCTCCTTCACCAGCTTTGCTAGGCGTTGCTTCTTCTGCTGATCCAGGCTCATCGCTCGCTCCTTAAAGTCTGTGGCTTTATAGCCTTGAAAAATCCGCCCTGTAGTTTACCCTCTTGCCGCACGCTTGCCCGCGACTAGTGCTGGTGCCGGGCTGGCAGGCCTAGTCGAAAATGGAGGAGCCGCCGTCGAAACGGCGTGGGAGGCGGGCCTGGTTATTTTCGGGGGCGGGGTGTTCGTGGCCGTCGGCAATCGCGTCCACCTCGTCCGCACCCAAGCTGGAATGGTCGATGGTGCCGCGGGCCTCGCTGGTGGTGCGGCTCGGCATGACCACCGGTTCGGTGGGGCGCTGGATGGTCGGGGTATCGAGGGAATCATCACGATCCGGAACTGCCGTGGGCCCGGTCGGCTCCGGTTGCGGGGGCTCCGGGATATCGCGGCTCGGGTCGAGCTCATCAACGCGCAGCACTTGGGCAGCCTCGGAGCGCGGTGGGAGCACGCGGGCGGAATCGGCGAGCGTGGCCAGCGGCTCGAGCAGCGCTTCCCACTCTGCGCTGCGCGCCTGCCGAGTGGTCTGGGCAAGCGCCCACTCCCCCTCCATCCACACGGCGGTCACCGCGGCGGGAAGGCGCCTCAGCGCGTCAGTGACGCGGGCATCGATGAGGCGCTGTCCCACGCCGGCGTCGGTGGCGAAGACCTCGAAGCCTTCCTCCTCACGCACGTACACCAGATCCTCAGAATGGTTCTCCGCTTCCTCGCCTGCTCGGCGGAAATCCACCACGATGTCGGAGGCCGCGCCGGTGCGCATGGCCATGACGGGGATTGAGCCCATGTCGAAGAGCAGCGTCTCATGGCCGCGGACGCTTCCGGCGACGATATCCCGGGGTTCCTGGCCGCAGGCGGCTGCGCCGCGGGTCCACTCATCGGCCAGGTAGGAATCGTGCTTGATGTATTCCCAGCCGCGCTGCTGGCCGAAAGCCTTGCGCTCGCGGCGGGCGCTGCCCGGCACGAGGTACCTGGCGCGCTCTGCGCGCTCGGCAAAGCTGTGCGCTGGTGCCGGTTCATTGCTTGCTTCTACGGCCGGCTCTGCCTCAGGCTCTGGGGCAGGCTCCGGCTCGGATGCGATGACGGGCTCTACTGTGGGCTCGGGTTCTTCGGCGAGCACAGGTTCGGCCTCGGGCTCTGGGGAGGCCTCTGCGGTTGCTTCGGGCTCAGCGGGTTCAGGCTCGGCGGCTTCAGGGACCACGGCATCGGCTGCGCCGTCGGCAGAATCGGTGGCAATAACGTCGGCAGAGGCGCCGGTATCGGTGTCGGTAACGGCGTCGGTTGCTGCGTCACCGGCGGAGTGCGCGGCGCGCTGGCGCTGATCCAACCAGAGCACGATCACACCGGCCGCGAGCGCGAGGGCGGCGAGGGATAAGAGTACGAAAGGCATCATTGACCGACTCTAATCGCCCGGCGCGCCCGATAGGCGCTGGCACGCTGGTCACGTGAGGATTCTAGACGTGCTCGCGGTCGCCGCGCTCCACGGGATTGGCCGGGTTGGCCGACCACTGTGACCAGCCGCCAACGAAGTGGCGCAGGCCGGTAAAGCCCACGTGCTCCAGAACGGCAATGGTGAGCGCGGAGTGGTTGCCGGAACCGGAGTAGATGATGGCGCCGTCCACGTTCTCCTTGGTCACGCCGTGCTGGTTAAGGATTTCCAAGATTTCTTCCTTGGACTTCCACACGGTGATGTCCTGCGTGTGGAACAGGCGCTCGGGCAGGTTAACCGCGCCCGGGATGTGGCCGGCCTTCAGGTCGAGGTTCTCGCGGCGGCCGGCGAAGCGGTTGCGCGTGCGAACGTCGAGAAGCAGGCCCTTGTGTTCCTTGACTTCATCGATGGTGACCGTGGGCATCGAGCCCGGCTTCACTTTAAGGTTCGAGGTCATGCCCAGGTTGCCCGGACCGGTGAGCGTGGGCATTGCCTGGGCGCGCCAGTTGGACAGGCCGCCGTCGAGAATGCGGACGTTCTGGATGCCCGCCCAGCGCAGCGTCCACCACGCGCGGCCGGCGAAGAGGCCGCGGCCTTCGTCGTAGACCACGACCTCGCTATCCTCACGCAGGCCCCAGTGATCGATCCACTCTTGAATCTTCTCGGCCTGTGGGAGTGGGTTGCGCCCGACCTTGGAGCCCGGCAGGCCCACGAAGGCTGACGCGGCGTCCGCGTACTGGGCGGTTGGAATGTGAAGGGAAGAAAAAAGATTGAAGGCCTCGCCTTCCCCTGGGGCCCAGAGGGAAGCGAGGATGGTCGTCTTGTCACCGCGGTAAATCTTCTCACTCAGCTCGTGAGGGGAGATCAAAATGCTCATGCCCCCAGATCATAGGGGCATGAGCGGGTGCTGGCGACCGGTGAGCGCGGTGAGCGCAATTAGCGCTCACCGCTTAGTCGGCGGATTACGCGGTGCGGGCAGACAGGTCGAGGTGCTCGCCGCCATCGGCGACGTCAACGTGCACGGTATCGCCGTCCACGATGTCACCGGCCAAGAGCTTCTTGGCCAGCTGGTCACCGATGGCCTGCTGGATCAGGCGGCGCAGCGGGCGGGCACCGTAGGCCGGGTCGTAGCCACGCTCCGCTAGCCACAGCTTGGCGGCATCGGACACGTTTAGCGTCAGGCGGCGGCCGGACAGGCGCTCGGCCAAGCCCTTGAGCTGGATGTCCACGATGCCGGTGAGCAAATCCGAAGTCAGCGGCTCAAACATCACGACATCATCGAGACGGTTGATGAACTCCGGCTTGAAGCTGCGCTTGACCGCCTCCATGACCTCTTCCTTGGTGCCGCCGGCACCCAGGTTCGAGGTCAGGATAATGACCGTGTTGCGGAAGTCCACGGTACGGCCCTGGCCATCGGTCAGGCGGCCTTCATCGAGCACCTGGAGCAGCACGTCGAAGACGTCCGGGTGGGCCTTCTCGACTTCGTCGAAAAGCACCAGCGTGTACGGGCGGCGTCGCACCGCCTCGGTGAGCTGGCCGCCGGCGTCGTAGCCAACGTATCCCGGAGGGGCACCGACGAGGCGGGCCACGGAGTGCTTCTCACCGAACTCGGACATGTCGATGCGGACCATGGCGGATTCATCGTCAAAGAGGAAGTCCGCCAAAGCCTTCGCCAGCTCCGTCTTACCCACGCCGGTCGGGCCGAGGAAGAGGAAGGAACCGGTCGGGCGGTTGGGATCAGCCACACCGGCACGCGCGCGACGAACGGCGTCGGACACCGCGGTGACGGCCTCCTTCTGGCCCACCACGCGCTCACCCAGCACGGACTCCATGTTGAGCAGCTTCTCGGTCTCACCCTGCAGCATCTTGCCGGCCGGGATGCCTGTCCAAGCGGAGACGACCTCCGCGATGGTATCCGGAGTGACCTCCTCAGTGAGCATGGTGTTGTGCTGCTGCTTCGCCTTCTCCTCAGCAGCGGCCAGCTCCTTCTCCAGCGGCGGCATCTTGCCGTAATTGATCTCGGAGGCCAGGGCTAGGTCACCATCGCGCTCCGCAATCTCGGCCTGGCGGCGCAGATCCTCCAGCTGTTCCTTGATGGTCTGCACGTCATCGATGGCCTTCTTCTCATTGGCCCAGCGGGCCTTGAGCTCGCCGAGCTTCTCACGCTCATCCGCCAGCTCCTGCTGAAGGGCTGCCAGGCGGTCCTTCGAGGCGGCGTCCGATTCCTTCTTTAGAGCCAGCTCCTCAATCTCGAGACGGCGGACGATACGCTCCAGCTCATCGATCTCCTGCGGGGAGGAGTCAATCTCCATGCGCAGGCGAGAGCCGGCCTCATCGACCAAGTCGATGGCCTTATCCGGCAGGAAGCGGTTGGTGATGTAGCGGTGCGAGAGCTCCGCGGCAGAGACCAGGGCTGAGTCCTGAATGCGCACGCCGTGGTGCACCTCGTAGCGCTCCTTGAGTCCACGGAGGATACCGATGGTGTCCTCCACGGAAGGCTCAGCGGCGTAGACCTGCTGGAAGCGGCGCTCCAGGGCGGCGTCCTTCTCGATGTACTTGCGGTACTCGTCGAGGGTGGTAGCACCGACCAGGCGGAGCTCCCCGCGGGCCAGCATGGGCTTAATCATGTTGCCGGCATCCATAGAGCCCTCACCGGTGGCACCGGCGCCGACGATGGTGTGCAGCTCATCGATGAAGGTGATGATCTGCCCATCGGAAGCCTTAATCTCATCGAGGACGGCCTTGAGGCGCTCCTCGAACTCGCCGCGATACTTCGCGCCGGCGACCATGGAGCCGAGATCCAGACTCAGCAGCGTCTTGCCTTTGAGGGATTCCGGTACGTCACCGGCCACGATGCGGCGGGCCAGGCCCTCCACGATGGCGGTCTTACCCACGCCGGGCTCACCGATGAGCACCGGGTTATTCTTCGTGCGACGGCTAAGCACCTGCACGACGCGACGGATTTCCTGATCGCGGCCGATGACCGGGTCGATCTTTCCCTCGCGGGCGCGGGCGGTTAAGTCAGTGGCGTACTTCTCCAGTGCCTGGAACTGCTCCTCGGGGTTCTCCGAAGTCACCTTGGCCGCGCCGCGCACGGAGGGGAAAGCGCCCTTGAGCGCGTCATAGGTGGCACCGCGGGAGGTCAGCAGCTCGGCGGCATCCGACTTGGAACCCGCAATAGCTGCGAGCAGAACCTCGGTGGAGACGAACTCATCACCGAGCTCGCCGGCCAGCTCCTGGGCACGGGTCAAGACGTTGAGGGCGTCGCGGTTAAAGTTCGGGTTCGCCATGTTGGCGCCCTCGGCCTTTGGGAGGGCGTCGATAAGCTGGCGCGCCTCTTTGAGCACCGTCTCCGGATCCACACCGGTGGCCTTGAGCACCGGGGCGGCAATGCCGTCCTTCTGCTCAAGGATGGCTGCTAAGAGGTGTGCCGGGCGGATGTCCGGGTTACCGTTGGCGGAGGCCGTCTGCAGCGCTTGCTGCAGGGCCTCCTGAGTTTTAGTGGTGGGGTTAAAAGAACTCATTGTTGTGTTTCTCCGTTTCTACTGTTTGTCCAAACCTTCCCGCGACAACAGTGGCGAAGGAAGCTTCACTGTCTATAACGCCATAGAACTTGAGTCTGTTCCACTCAACTAGAACTTTTTTAAATTTCCGCGTCTACGCCAGGTTGATCGGCACAAGCTCAAGTTTTCTTTTCCCTCTGTAATGGCGTGCCTATATTGGCACACCGCCTATCCTGGCACGCCGCGGGCACAAGAAAACCGGCCCCTCTGCCCTGCTGGATTCAGCAGAACGGAAGAGCCGGTGTTTATCTACGTTTATCTACGATTAAACGGGCTAGACAGTCTGCGGCTGCTTGCCGGGAAGATCATAGGCAAAGGTTGCTAGGACCACGCCCGTCACGAAGTAATAGATGGACCACTTTTCCTCGAGGTCGATACCACGGAACTCACCCATAGAAGCCAGGTGGCACATGCCGTCAGCACCGGCCCACAGGGTGAAGTTCTTGACATAAACCAGGCGATCCTCCGGTTCGTACCCAGCCTCCCGCAGCGCTTCGCGGGCAAAACGCATCAACAATGCGAAGGACACACCCATCTTGGTCTGTTCCTCGCCATCCGCACTCAGCGGCACCACGGACCCAGAGGCAGCGGCGATGCAGGCGCTATAACGTTCGGGGTAGGTCACCGCGTAATCGAAGTAGGCCACCGCTACGCACAGGAGCTTGTCGACGGCCGATGCATCCTCCGGCAGCTGCTCTAGGAGGTAGAGGCTGCGGGCTTCAAGCTCACAGTCGGTTTCCTGCTCCACGGATTCACGCAGCACGAAGTCATTGTCCACCAACGAAGCAATGAACACATCGGAGACGCCGAAGTACTCGGCCACGTTCTCGATGGTCACTGCCTTCAGCCCGTCGCGCGCCGCCAGCTGGATGGCGAGTTCCATGACGGCCATGCGCGCGCGTTCCGCAGGAAGCTTCTGCAAATCCTCAATCGCAGAGATATCGAGAGCTGGATCGCGGTCCGGAACAAAACCGGCGAGCATCGCACGGTAATCCTGCATAGGATCGCGCAGGCTCGGCATTTCTAGCGACTCCGCCGCCTTGAACAGCGTTCCGATGAGCGCCTTGCATACCTCGCGCAGGTTGAAGCGCCGCACCACCGAGTGCTGGTGCCGCAGTACGCCGAGAACGCTGAGGTGCGCCATGCCATGAACAGTGGCCAAGGTAGCAACGCTGAACTTTGCCACCGATTCGAAACACACATCGCTTCCAACCTGGAGTTTTTCCTCCGTCGCGATGAGCGCAATGCTTTCGTAGATCAGGTCCAAGGTCCGGTTATAGGTCAAATTTCCTTCTAAGAGAGCCTGCCATTCGTCCTCGAAGACATAGGCCTTCTTTTCAAAGAGGTAGCGGAACAGCTCCGGCTCACGCTCGGCGTACTCGTAATAGGCCTCAGTAAAAGTTGTCAGCTTGGTAAAAAGATCGGCGTAGCCTGGGTCCGCATCGAGCGTTTCCTCAAGAAACTTGACCTTGCGGTCAGTCACATATTCGGGGATCGCCCGCACGATGGCCTCGCGGTCAGGAAACTCCGCAAGCACCTGAGCAGCACTAAGCTCCGCCAGCTTGGCCACGGATTCGACGGAGATGGCCTCATCACCCTCCGCAGCTCCGATATGAAGCGCAGACTCGAGTACACGCTCACGAAGTGAGTCTTCATAAAGAAAATGCATACGGCTTCCTAAGTTTGCGCTCACATAGCGGAAGAAACGTAGACACTGGGCGAGCGCCACGCTAATAACTTCTTAATTTTACCCCTATCTTCAGTTAAAGAGCAATGTGTTCAAAAAGCTCCCCTTCAGTCAAGCCACACCCTTACCAATAAAACAATCCCCCAGGCCACGGCCTGGGGGATTG
This sequence comes from Corynebacterium sp. HMSC059E07, assembly GCF_001814395.1. NCBI lineage: Bacteria > Bacillati > Actinomycetota > Actinomycetes > Mycobacteriales > Corynebacteriaceae > Corynebacterium > Corynebacterium sp. HMSC059E07. The sequence continues at coordinate 23,319 of NZ_KV816299.1, read as the reverse complement.
CGCGCGAAGGGCTTTAGCGTCTACTTCGATGAGCCGACGTGCCCGATGCCTTCCTTGAAGATGGTGCCGCGCGGCGGCATCATTCCGGTGAACTTGAACACGAGGTAGATGACCACCGCGATGCCCAGGGAGATCCAGCCAAAGCCAGCGGTGAAGCCGTACATAACGGACAGCGGCGCGATGATGGTCCAGGAAATCTCGAAGGGGCCGAAGCCGATGTAGGCCATGCCGTACTCCGACAGCGTGCCGGACTTGAGCTTGGGGTCCACGATCTTGAGGATCGCAATGCCGGTGGCCACGGTGGCCGTCGCCCAGCCCCAGCCGAAGATGCCGCGCTCAATCCAGCGCTCACCGAAGAACTCGGCGGGGAACCACATCAGGAAGAAGATGCAGTAGATGGTGCCCAGGACGAAGAGCAGCAGGAGGGCCTGCCAGTAGGCCGCGACAGCTGCGGGCACGATGGCCGCCACACCAAAGGCAATGAGGTAGTCAGTCGCCGCACCGGAGACCGAGCTCACCGTGTCCTTATCCAGGTAGTCCTTAGCACCCACCATGTTCATCACGGCGCGGAAGAGCAGGCCCACGACCATGGACATGGCAAACAGCGGGATGGAGACGTTCTCCCAGATGGAGGCGATGCCCTTGTTAATGCCGTAGGCGGTCATCACGGTCAGGGCGATGAAGCCAACGTGGAGGGTGATGGGCTCGATGGCGGAAGGGTTCGTCGTCGCGCGGCCCAGCGAGGGGCGATCCTCCAGGCGCGAGATGTAACCGCGGCGCAGCTCCTCCGGGAGCTGCTTCGGAACGTGCGAAACCTTGCCCTTGCGGATGCCCCAGTTACCCGCAATGATGCCGCCGATGATGGCGGCCAAGGTACCCACGGTAGCGGAGGTAAAGCCCAGCGAGGAGGCTGCCTCAGCGCCCACGCCCTCCAGGGCACCGCCGACGGCCGCGGCAGTACCGAAACCACCAGTAAAGCCAACGGGCAGCATCATGCCGAACCAGTCAGGCGTGTCGAAAGTAGGCTTAAACAGCAAGAGGCCAAGGATGATGAACAGGCCCCACTGGCCGGTGAACATCATGGTGGAATAGCCCCACATGTTGCGAGCGCCCTTGCCCATGTTGCCGCCCATCTCCATGGAGAAGGCCATGGAAGCAAAGACCACGGCGATGAGCAGCGAAGTGTAATCACCGAGGTTCTCAGAAAAACCAATCCAGCCCAAGACATTGGGCCCCAAGATCAAGCCGAGCAGGCCCGCGGTGATGGGGGCAGGCAGCAGCAAGTCCTGGAATACGAACTTGATCTGGTGGCGCAAAACGTTGCCGATAACCATGAGCAAAGAAATCCAGCCCACGTCGGTCATGATTGTGTACGCAGAGAAATCTTCCATGCGAGATCTTCCTTCCATGCCGCGCATCGCGGCATCCTTGAGACGAGACTCACCCACTTTCGGGAAATGAACCGTAGATTACACTACAACTCCCTCCCCGCTTTGCCACCCCTGACGTATAACCCTAGGGGGTTTTGACGCTACCCCCAGGCGCTAGGATGGGCGGGCATGAGGGAACTGGGTGAGCACCTGCGCAACCATGCCGAGGACTATCGCGATGCAGTACACAGGCACTTTTTTGCCACCGTGGCCGAATCCCGCCAAGTCTTCGCCTTGTCGATGAAGGACACGCACCCCTCACTAGCCCCCGCGCTGGCGTGGGTGCTGGAGAATGTGGAGGACGGTGGGGTTCGGGGGGACGTCGCCAAGCGCCTAGCGCAGATGGGGCGTGATCATCGCCGCCACGGTTTCCCCCCTGAGGTGTATCCCAAATTCGAGGATTCCCTGGTGCAGGGGCTTACGGTGCTGGGACTGACGCCGCACCAGCACGACGTGGCCACGCGCACCATTTCCAGCGTGTGTTCAATCATGCGCAGCGCCGCCCAGGAGGCGGATGCCGCCGGCACTCCCCCTGCTCACAGCGCCCAGGTCGTGGCGGTGGACAAGCCCAACCGGAACACCGCTGTGGTCCGGCTGGAATCCGGCATGGCGCTGGACTACCGCGCGGGCCAGCACGTACCGGTGACCTCGCAGCTCACGCCCGGCACCTGGCGCCCCCTGACCCCGGCAGCGCCCTCCGATGATTCAGGGCAGCTGACATTCCACCTCGCGCTGGCGGGTGAGGCCTCCTCCATGCTGGCGAAGGCCCAGCCGGGCGATTGGTGGACGCTGGGCATGCCCGCCGGTGAGCCACCGCAGCTCGATTCCGAGACCACTCTCATTTCCTTCGGCACCGGGTGGGCAGGCGCCCGGGCACTGCTTCTCGACGCCCTGGGGAGCACCCTCCCCTCCGGGCTCCAGGTCTATGCCGTGGCCCCCTCGCCGGGCGAGCACTATGAAACGGAGTTTCAGGCCAACCTGCAGGCCCTGATTCCGGAGCTCACTCTGCGGCACATCGTTCGGGATTCGCAGGATCCCTGGCTGCTCGGAGCACGGCCGCTGGCCGCCGGGTTCAACCCAGTGGTGGCCAACGAACCGATGGAACCGGTGCTCGCCGCGGCGGGAACGAACCGCCGCTTCGTGCTCATCGGTCCTGCCGATCGCGTCGAACTAGCGCGCGCGGCGCTACTCGACGGTGGCGTTGCGGAGGAGGCAATCACCACGGATAGCTGGCAGCGCGGCCACGAGTGGGCGGCCTCCGCCGCGGAGCTTGACGGGTGGGGCCATGACTGGGAGGCCTGGGCGGCGTGGAAGAAGTCCCAGTGGGCATAAGCGCCAAAAGCGCTTATGCGTGGAAAAGGAGCCTATGCGTGCAGAATGGGGAGGGACTCACGAACCTTCGCCACGGTGTCTGGATCCACCTCGCCGTAGAGGATCTCCGGCTCATAGCCCGCCTCCGCGAGGCGCGTGCCATCCGGCGCCACGAGGACGGAGTGCCCAATCCCGGTGGGCCCGGAGGCCTCCCCCGCCTTCGCCTCCCCACCGGGGCGAGCCTGACCCGCGGCCAAAACATAGGTCGTGGAATCGAGCGCGCGCGCCGCGCTGAGCAGGCGCCACTGCTCCAACTTGCCCGGGCCATCCGCCCAGCTGGTGGGCACGACGATGAGCTGGGCTCCCTGGCGGGCTAGCTCCTTGAACTGCTCGGGGAAGCGGATGTCATAGCAGGTGGCGACACCCACGGTGAGCTCCCCGGCGTCGAAGACAACAAGTGACTCACCGGGCCGGACGGTATCGGATTCCTTGTACTTGAAGGCGTCGTAAGTGTGGATCTTTTCGTAGCCGCCGAGCACTCCGGGGCCGGCGATGAGCGCGACGTTGGCCACGCGGTTAATGGTCTTCTCACCCCGCTGGACGGTATCCGCTGGGGCGAACATTCCCAGCACCACGTACACGCCGAGTTCTTCTGCCAGCGCGCGCACGGCGGCGGCGGTGGGGCCGTCGAGGCCCTCCGCGTGCGTATCGAGGCGCCCGGAATCAAAGCTCTGGGTGGTAGCTTCCGGCAGAACGATAAGTTGCGCACCGTTGTCCGCGGCTTCCCGAATCTTATCGAGGGCTACGGCGAGGTTGTCCTCAACGTCTCCGGTACTGGTCAATTGAACTGCTGCTACCTTCATGCGGCCCACGGTAGACGAGCCCGGACTAGTTATCCACAGATTTCGTGGATTCGCGGCGGCCGCCCTTTACGGCGATAGGACAGTTGGCGCAGTCTCAATGCTATGAACCACCTCAACATTGACCGGGCTGCCCGCGAGCAGATCCGCTACCTCTTCGGCCATGCCTGCCCCGCCACGCTACCTACCTTGCAGGATCCTCCCCGCACCGCCCGCGCCCTTGCCCTCCTCGGCGCCCAGTGGGAGGACGCCCGGCGGGCCAGCGAAGAAGCTCGGAGGACGCAATTGGAAGAGCTTGACCGCTTCGTGGGGTTGGCCCACGGTCTTGATGCGGAGCTTTCCTCACATTTGGAAGGAACGCAATGAGCGTGTCCGAGACGCTTCGTTTCGAAGCTTTGGAAATGGAACGCTACGCATCTGAGCTGGAACATTATATAGATGTGTCACACCATCATTGGGTAGGTCTAGCGATTTCCGGCATAGCGGCCGATGCCGCGCGGCGCTCTTTGCACCGCGCCAGCGACAACCTGGTGGATCCCGTGCAGCAGATGCGCCTTGCCGCGCACATCCTGAGCCTCTACGCGCCGCTGCAGGAGAGAATTGAACAGCTGCGCGCACGCGCTGTGCGGCTGGCTTCGGCCCCCGCCTTTGCAGAACCCGCCAGCGTGGCGCTGGGGCAGTTGGACGCGCTTGGCGACGTCCTCGATTGGGCCTGCGCCCGCCAACTCACCGCCCTGTGCACTCCGGAGCTGGCCCAACCGCCAAGCCGTTTGGAGGATTTCGGCGACCTCTCGCTGACCGAATTGCACGAGCTCCAGCTGACCATGGCCAGCGATGAGGTCCGCTCCCTGGCCGCGGCTAACCCGGATGTCACCGTGCTCGAGGCCAGCCCTGGGCGGCTGGTGGCGCTCGTGGACCCAGAGAACATCGGCACACAGGCCGCCCAGGTCAGCACGTTTGTGGGCGGTGTAGGTTCTTCCGATACAGCAAGCTGGCCCACCGCCGTGGAGCGCGCCCGCGCCATCGCCCGCGCCACCCATGGGCCTACGGTGGCGTGGATTGGCTACTCCGCCCCGCCCACATTGTCCCGCGCGGCGCACGAAGACCCGGCGCGCCGCGGGGCCGCCGAGCTAGGCCGCTTCCAACGCGCCTTGCGGCAGCGCTTTCCTCGGGCTCAGCACATCCTCATCGGCTATTCCTATGGCTCGGTGGTTGTAGGTAAGGCCGCGCAACAGGACTATGTTGCGGATGACGTCGTGCTCGTCGGCAGCCCCGGCGCTTCCGTGGATAGTGCCACACAGCTGCACGGCCGTGTCTGGAGCGCGCGAAACACCGAGGATCCCATCGCGATTACCACCGGTCCGCATGGTGGCATCCATGGCCCCGATCCCACCTCCCCCGCCTTCGGTGCAACACCTCTGCCAGGTGCTAGCGGGCGTCCGGGCGATCATGGCACCTATTGGAAAGACCCCGCATTCCTGCGGGGCCTGGGCGTCATCGCACGACGCTATTAGAAGGCAGCCACGTGGGGTTACTGCCTTTAGAAGAGGCCGGCGTGCTCCTCGGAGTAGGACACCAGCATGTTCTTCGTCTCCTGGTAGTGGGACAGCATCATGAGGTGGTTCTCGCGTCCGATGCCAGACTCCTTGTAGCCGCCGAAGGCGCTGTGCGCCGGGTAAACGTGGTAGTGATTCACCCACACGCGGCCGGCCTGGATTTCCCGCCCGGCGCGGTAGCAGGTGTTCTGGTGGCGCGACCACACACCAGCACCAAGGCCAAAGTTGGTGTCGTTGGCTATCTGGATGGCCTCCTCGAAGTCCTTGAACGTGGCCACGGAGAGCACCGGTCCGAAGATTTCCTCGCGGAAGATGCGCATATCATTGGTGCCGCGGAAGACGGTCGGCTCAATGTAGTAGCCGTTCTCCAGCCCCTTCACCTTGTTCACGTGGCCGCCGACGAGAGTTTCCGCACCCTCCTTCGGGCCCACCTCAAGGTATTCGGTGATCTTGTCCATCTGTTCCTGGGAGGCCTGCGCGCCCATCATCGTTTCGGTATCGAGCGGGTGGCCAATCTTGATCTTCTTTACGCGCTCCACCGCCAGTTCTAGGAACTTGTCCGCGATGTCTTCGTGGATCAATGCGCGGGACGGGCAGGTGCAGACCTCGCCCTGGTTGAGGGCGAACATGACAAAGCCCTCCACGCACTTCTCCAGGTAGGCATCGTCCTTGTCCATGATGTCCGCGAAGAAGATGGACGGTGACTTGCCGCCGAGCTCCAGCGTGACGGGGATGACCTTGTCCGCAGCAGCCTTGTTGATGATCTTGCCCACCGGGGTGGAGCCGGTAAAGGCGATTTTGGCGATGCGCTCCGAGGTGGACAGAGCCACGCCAGCTTCTTCGCCGACGCCGTTGACGATGTTGAGCACGCCCTTCGGCAGGAGGTCCTCAATAATCTCAATGAGCAGCAGAATCGATGCCGGGGTTTGCTCAGCCGGCTTCATCACGATGGTGTTACCTGCGGCCAGCGCCGGTGCAATCTTCCACGCCGCCATCAGCAGCGGGAAGTTCCACGGGATAATCTGCCCCACCACACCCAGCGGCTCGTGAAAGTGATAAGCCACGGTGTCCTGGTCGATCTGGGACAGGCGGCCCTCCTGTGCGCGGATGGCGCCGGCGAAGTAGCGGAAGTGATCAACAGCCAACGGGATATCGGCGGCGAGGGTCTCGCGCACAGCCTTGCCGTTCTCCCAGGTTTCCGCGACGGCGATCTTCTCCAGGTTTTCCTCGATGCGGTCCGCGATGCGATGCAGCAGGAGCGCGCGCTCCGCCGGGGTGGTCTTGCCGAAAGTCTCGAAAGCCTTCTCCGCGGCATCGATGGCCAAGTTGATGTCTGCTTCCTTACCTCGGGCCACCTGGCAGAAAACCTCACCGGTCACCGGGGTGATGTTGTCCATGTACTCACCATCGACCGGCGGTACCCACTCGCCGCCGATGTAGTTGTCATAGCGCTCGCGGAAGTTGACAATGGCGTCAGGGGTGCCTGGGTTTGCGTACAAAGTCATGTGCCTAGTGCCTTTCTCGTGGATTCAGTACCGTCACGGTGGCCGCCCACACAATCGCATCTACAAGTGGCAGGCAGCACAACGCTGGACGCGAGTGTAGCGATAAGTATTGCCAAACTCACGTTTTCAATGAGGAAAGCTTTGAGGCCGTTGCCTAAAGGCGCCTTGCTGCCAAAGTTCGAAGGCCCAGCGCAATTTTGAACAAGAACTTTGTCAACAAGGGCACCTTGCGCGCGAAGAGCACGCGGCCTCAGTCCGAGCAGAGTTGGCCGGGCCCCAAAACAGCAAAAGCCCCTCCCGCAAAGGGAGGGGGAAGTGCCTAGCTGTCGCGGCGTCGGTTGCGACGCGGCTTCCACATCACCACGGATGTCGAACGCGGTACGTGGACCAGCTCGCCGCGCGATGGCCGCACCTGGCTGCGCAAGCGCTCAACTTCGGCCTGCAACTCATCACGCTCGGCGGCGAGGCGGTCACGCTCCGCGGTCAGCTCGATGATGGACTTGATACCAGCCAAGTTCACACCATCATCCTGCGAGAGCGTCTGGATCTTGCGCAAAAGCTCGATATCGCTCTCGGAATAGCGGCGCCCACCGCCGGAGGTGCGGGCCGGGGAGACCAACCCCATCCGGTCATACGTGCGCAGGGTTTGAGCATGCATGCCAGACAGTTCCGCAGCCACGGAGATGACGTACATCGCCTTGGGCTGCGCCGCATCGCTTCGGTTCATCCTGTCTTTGCTCATCATGCACCTCCTCCTAGCGGGCTACCGTGTTGCCGGCCCAGCCGGCGCGCGGATCGAAGCCGGAGTCCTTCTCCGCCTGCGCGTAACTGCGCAGTGCCGAGGAGGCAGCAGCATCCAGGGTGGAGGGCACCGTAACTTGTACGGTCACCATGAGGTCACCGGCCTTGCCGCCGCGCTTGGCCACACCGCGGCCCTTCACGCGCAACGTGCGGCCATCGGGCGTGCCCGCCGGTACCTTCACGCGCACGGGTGAATCGAGGGTCGGCACCGTAATGGTGTCGCCCAAGGCCAGCTCCGCGAAGGAGACGGGGACGGTGACGTGCAGGTCGTCGCCCTCCCGGGTGAAGACCTTGTCGGGCTTTACCGTGACCGCCACGAAGAGGTCACCGGACGGCGTGCCATTCGGGCCAGCTTCACCCTGACCAGCAAGGCGCACTTTCTGGCCATCGATCACGCCTGCGGGGATGCGCACCGTGATGGAACGGGTGCGGTGCACCGTTCCGGAACCGGAGCAATCCGCGCACGGATCCTCGGCGCGCTGGCCGGTGCCATCGCAGTCCGTGCACGGCGCCGAGAAACCGAAGGTACCGCGCTGCTCAGAAGTGAAACCGGTGCCATCGCACGTCGAGCACGTCGACAACTTGCCACTCTTTGAACCGGAGCCGTGGCACGTGGTGCAGGGAGCTTCGCCGCTGAGCTGCAGCGGGATGGTGGTTCCCTTTGCTGCCTCGCGGAAGTCGAGGGTTATTTGCGTTTCGACGTCGGCCCCCCGCGACGGCCGAGCTGTGTGGCCAGCACCACCGCCGCGGTTGAAAACGCCACCGAAGATATCCCCAAGACCGCCGCCTTGAGACGCTCCTCGAGCGGATCCTCCGAAGATGTCCGAGATGTCAAATTCTTGCGCACCCGGTCCACCCATGTGCGTGGATCGAAACCCGCCGGGAAACCCGGCGCCTCCTCTCCGTCCAAAGCCACCGCCGCGCATCATGGCCTTGAACTGGTCATAGTCCTTGCGGGTCGCTTTATCTGAGAGCACGTCATAGGCCTCAGCCACCTGCTTGAATTTCTCCGCCGCCGCGGGGTTATCCGGGTTGGCATCGGGGTGGTTCTGGCGGGCCAGCTTGCGGTAAGCGTGCTTAATCTCTTCGGCGGTAGCGGATGAGGAGACCCCCAGATCCGCGTAATAATCCTTGTCTGCCCATTCTGGCTTAGCGTTCACTGGGCATCTCCTCCTTTCAGGAGAGTCGATTCATGGTTGGGTTTTAAGATTTTTTGCTAAGTAAAAAGCTAACTAAGTAGAGAAAAGAAGAGTGGCGCCAAGGAACATTGAGCCCTGACGCCACCTGCAATACCTATTCTGCGTTGTCCGAGCTATCCGGACTCTCAGCGGTATCGGCTGACTCTGCAGGGGCGGCGATAATCACCATGGCGGTGCGCACAACGCGCTCCCCCACCGTGTAGCCGCGGCGCAGAACCGTGCCGATGACCTGCTCGTCACCGGTGGACAAGTCCTGGATCGCTTCGTGCACCTCGGGGTCGAAGGCATCGCCCTCGGCGCCGAACGGGGTCAGCTGGTTCTTGGTCAGCACGCCCGTGAGCTTGTCCGCGATGGCCTTGAGCGGGCCCTCGTTGAGGTCACCGTGCTGGCGAGCGAGCTCCATGTCATCAAGGATTGGCAGGAAGTCTGCCAAGACCTTGGCCTTGGTGGTCTCGATCACGGCCTGGCGGTCGCGCTCGGTGCGGCGGCGGTAGTTGGTGTACTCCGCGTTGAGGCGCTGCAGGTCCTCGGTGCGCTCAGCGAGCTGAGCTTCCAAGGAGTTTTCCGCAACGGTCTCCTCACCCGCGGCCGCTTCATCGGTGATGTCGCGGGCGGCGTCCTCTACCGCGGCCTCTGCCTCAGCGGTGTTCGCCGTGGCGTCATCCACGGCGCCGTCGGCAGAAGCGGCCTCGGCGGCGGCAGCCTCCGCAGCCTCAGCGGAGGTTGCCTCAGGGTCGGTATTGGCCGGGTTGCCCGGGTCCTGAGGGGAGGTCATGGTTTACTTCTCCTTGTTCTCGTCGTCCTCGTCGACAACCTCGGCGTCGACGACGTTCGGGTCACCAGCGGCGTCGCCAGCAGCGGCACCCTCGGCGCCCGCCTCAGCAGCCTGTGCCTCGTACAGGGCCTTGCCCAGCTCCTGGGACTCGGTGCCGAGCTTCTCGACGGCCGACTTAATCGCCTCGATGTCATCGCCCTTCAGCGCCTCATCGACGGCATCGGCAGCCTCGGTCACGCGGTTCTTCAAGTCCTCCGGCAGCTTGTCGGAGTTCTCATCCATGAACTTGCGGGTCTGGTAGGAGGTGGACTCGGCCTGGTTGCGGGTCTCCTGCTCCTCGCGGCGCTTCTTGTCTTCCTCGGCGTGTGCCTCGGCGTCCTTGACCATGCGGTCGATCTCTTCCTGGGACAGGCCGGAACCATCCTGAATCTTGATGGTGTTCTCCTTGCCGGTGGCCTTGTCCTTAGCGGAGACGGAGACGATGCCGTTGGCGTCGATGTCGAAGGTGACCTCAATCTGCGGGACACCGCGCGGTGCCGGGGCGATGCCGCCGAGCTCGAAGGAGCCGAGCAGCTTGTTGGCGGAAGCCATCTCGCGCTCGCCCTGGTAGACCTGAATCTGCACGGAAGGCTGGTTGTCATCAGCCGTGGTGAAGGTCTCGGACTTCTTGGTCGGGATGGTGGTGTTGCGCTCGATGAGCTTGGTCATCACGCCACCCTTGGTCTCGATGCCGAGGGAGAGCGGGGTGACGTCGAGAAGCAGCACGTCCTTGACCTCACCGCGCAGCACGCCTGCCTGGAGAGCAGCGCCGACTGCCACGACCTCGTCCGGGTTAACGCCCTTGTTCGGGTCCTTGCCGGTCATCTCCTTGACCAGGTCGGACACGGCCGGCATACGGGTGGAACCACCGACGAGGACCACGTGGTCAACCTGGGACAGGGACAGGCCAGCATCCTTGATGACCTGGTTGAACGGCTCCTTGGTGCGGTCCAGGAGGTCCTGGGTGATCTTCTGGAACTCGGTGCGGGACAGGGTCTCATCCAGGAAGAGCGGGTTCTTCTCAGAGTCCACCGTGATGTACGGCAGGTTGATGTTGGCGGACTGGGAGGAGGACAGCTCAATCTTGGCCTTCTCAGCAGCCTCACGCAGGCGCTGGACAGCGCGCTTATCCTTGGTCAGGTCAACGCCCTGGGAAGCCTTGAACTTATCGACGAGCCAGTCGACGATGCGCTGGTCCCAGTCGTCACCACCGAGCTGGTTGTCACCAGCGGTAGCCATAACCTCAACCACGCCGTCACCGATCTCCAGCAGGGAGACGTCGAAGGTACCGCCGCCCAGGTCGAAGACCAGGATGGTCTGCTCCTGCTCGCCCTTCTCCAGGCCGTAGGCCAGTGCAGCGGCGGTCGGCTCGTTAACAATGCGCAGGACGTTGAGGCCTGCGATCTGGCCGGCCTCCTTGGTGGCCTGGCGCTGGGAGTCCTCGAAGTAAGCAGGGACGGTAATAACGGCGTCGGTAACGTCCTCACCCAGGTAAGCCTCGGCGTCGCGCTTCAGCTTCATCAGCGTGCGGGCCGAAATCTCCTGCGGGGTGTACTTCTTGTCATCAATGTCGATGGTCCAGTCGGTGCCGATGTGGCGCTTGACGGAGCGGATGGTGCGGTCAACGTTGGTGACCGCCTGGTTCTTAGCGGACTGGCCGACGAGGATTTCGCCGTTCTTAGCGAAAGCCACGACGGACGGGGTGGTGCGGGAACCCTCCGAGTTAGCGATAACGGTGGCCTCGCCACCTTCCAGAACGGATACGACCGAGTTGGTGGTACCGAGGTCAATTCCTACTGCGCGTCCCATAATCTCTTCTCCTTGCTTGTTGGGGTTTGTTCTTAAGTTGATAGTGCGCGACTCAACTTCCGCCGCGTTCAGGGTTGAACTCTAACAGAAGCGGCACCCATTGTCATCCAAACCTGAGCGCCGGTCACTCAACCTACACAACGCGGGCAAACCCAAAGTTGTTCCCGATCCACTCAACTTTTTTTAATTACCGCCCACACGCTGGGAAAACAAAACCGGTTTGGCGGAAACTCACCCCACAGGGACGATTGCTGGCTCACCGTCCACATCTACAACGCGGACTGTCAGCCCATAGAGTTCCTCAATAAGGGCAGGGGTAATGACGTCGCGCGGCACGCCCGCGTCCCACACCTTTCCATCTTTCATCGCCACGACGCGATCCGCATAGCGCAATACATGCGCCAAGTCATGAATGACCGCAATGAGGGTTTTGTTTCCTGCCAGCTGTCGCATCAGCCGCATGAAGGAATGCTGGTATCCGATGTCAAGAGCGCTCGTTGGCTCATCCAAGAAGAGCACAGGCGTTTCCTGGGCGAGGGCCATAGCCAGCCAAGCACGCTGACGCTGACCACCAGACAACGCCGCTACCTCGGCCGTCTCCAGTTCTTCAAGGCCTACCTTTGCTAGCGCGCGACTAACAGCACGCTCGTCCTCCTGACTCCTCCACCCCATAAATCCTTGGTGGGCGAAGCGCCCGCGCGCGACCAGTTCCCTGACATTGATCCCTTCGGGAGCTATGGATTGCTGCGACATCACGGCGACGCGCCGAGCGTAGCTTCGCCGAGAGAATGCGGCTGCATCTTGTTCGCCAATGCGCACCGCGCCCGCGTTCGGTGTTTCCAACCGCGCCAACACCTTGACCAAAGTGGATTTTCCACAACCATTGGGACCGATAATGGCAGTGAATTTCCCGGCCGGAAAAGACACATCCACCGAGTCGAGAATTAGCGGGGCAGTCCTCCCGTAGGACATGCTCACCCCCTCAGCCCGCACGCTCGGCGCACCGTCACATACTTTTTGCTGGTTCACTTTACTGACCTTTCATTCCGGCAGCTCGGGATTGCCACAGCAGCAGACCCGCCAGATAGATGCCACCGGCGCACACCGTAATAAGACCGGCAGGCAGAGTAATTGGGAAAAACAGTCGCTGCCCTGCTAAGTCGGCAGCGAGCAAGAAAAGAGCACCGAGGACTCCAGAGAGCAACACCGGTGTCCTGTCTGGACGCGAGAGCAACCGAGCCATATGCGGGGCCGCGAGGGCGATAAATGAGATTGGACCCGCTATCGCCGTCGATACAGCGACAAGAACTGTGCCAACCAGAACCATCACCACACGTGCACGACTCACGTTCAACCCCAACGCACTCGCCGCGCTATCCCCCAGGGCAAGCGCGTCGCACCAGCCACGCAGCAGCAACCCAGCGACGCACGCCGCGCCTCCCAGCACCCCCAATGGAATAACTCGTGCCCAGGACACAGCATTCAATGTTCCAGCAGCCCAAGTCGCCGCGCCTAAGGATTGCTCCAACTCACCGCTAAGAATCAACCACTTGTTTATTGCTGAAAGAAAGAACGTCACTCCAATCCCCACCACAATCAGTCTTGCTCCCGTAAGCCTTCCTGCAAATGAAAGCCCCATGATGAGTAACGCAGTGAGAGCCCCACCCACCAATGCGCCTAGCGCAATGTTGAACGCGGAGCTAAAGCCCGCCAAGGAAACCGCGATGACACCGGTATAGGCACCGGTATTAAACCCGATGATGTCGGGCGACCCCAGAGGATTGTGAGTAAGGATCTGAAAGATGGCGCCCGCTATGCCCAAACACATTCCTACGACAATCGCAGCAACCACCCGCGGAGCACGCCATTGCCACACGACGGTGGCCGCAAAGTCAGTGCTATTGGGATTCGTAGCCACGGACCACAACGCTGCGCTTTCTTGCCCGGCACCAGGCGAGAAGAGCGAATAGGCAGCAATAGCCAGTGCGACGATCACAATGCCCGTAAAGGACAAAACACTTCTCACGCTCACAATCACAGCCTCCTTCCAGCGCGATGGGACAGCGCAATCAATACTGGGGCACCAATGAGCGACACCGTGACGCCAGCCGGCAACTCAGCAGCAGTGAGGTAGCGCCCCACAATATCGGCTCCCAACAAAAACAAAGGCCCCACCACGGCAGCGGCGACAAGCTGTGCCCGTTCTTCATATATCCCGCACAGCCTGACAACATGCGGGATGACTAATCCGACAAATACAATCACCCCCGCCGCTGCGGTAGCGGTAGCAGCCAACACTGTTACCGCCGCGACAAGTCCCAAACGAGTCAGTTTGAGGTTGATACCGAGACCCGCCGCAACGTCATCCCCCAGAGCAAGGGGCGGCAAATGGCGCGCAAAGGCAATCAGCAGCACCACACCAACTGCTAACCCGCCGGCTGTAATCGCCACCGGTGTCCACGAGGCCACGTCAACAGAGCCCGTCACCCACGCGCGGATACGTGCAAAAGAGTGCGGATCTACCAGGATGAGAGCGGAGGAAAGCCCTTCACATACCGCCCCGATGGCTACACCTGCAAGAATCAGTCTCAGCGGATCAACATCGCCAGCTCTGCCACGCCCTACCGCGGTGACCAGCAGCATGGTCACTGCCGCACCGATGATGGCTGCGAGCGAAAAAGCAAAAGGTGATTGCCACCCCCACCAGCCCAGAGCAATGGCCGCGGCCAAGCTGGCGCCTACGTTAATCCCGAAAACTCCGGTATCTGCCAAAGGGTTGCGCGTCATAATCTGCAGAACTGCACCAGCGAGAGCCAAAGCACAGCCCGCACAAACGGCCACGAGAGTACGGGGAAGCCGCCTCTCCCACACGATCGAGGAAGCTATACCAGGCTGACCTCGAAGGGCGGCCAACACGTCACTGAAAGGAATGCTGCGCGCCCCCAACGCCAGCGACAGCCCCACGCCGATACAGAGAATGGCAAGGCCAGCAACTACTACCCGACCAAGACGCCGAGTATTTCCCTTTCCGGTGTGCACCCCCTGCTCAATCACCAACACCACCCAAACACCTTCATACGCTCACGTTTCCTTAGCTTGACCTATTTTAGGTTAGGCTACCTTTTATGACTACTCGAAAGAAAATCGCGTCTCACATCCCACTCCTCCGCCTTACCGCTGTTGGCCTTACCGCAGCGCTAGCTCTCACCGGTTGCGCCAGCCTCGAAAACGCCGATTCAAACACCGGCGGGTCCAGCTCATCCTCTCCAGCAGAGAAGGAAACAGGAAAATCCAACTCCGCCGCAGGAAATGACTCCGTGGCAACTGGTGGCGAGGGCTTTGCTGGAGCCAGAGAGAAGACCCAATCCTTTGGCAGCGATGCAGCTCCCGGCCAGTTCCCCCGCACCGTCACACATGCCCGTGGTACGACCGAGCTCAAAGAGAAGCCTCAACGAGTAGTCGTTCTCGAAAGCGGCGAGCTCGACTCCGTCCTTGCCCTTGGCATGAAGCCAGTCGGCATGACCACGTCTAAGGGTCAGAACCCCGTCCCCGATTACATGGCCGACAAAGCAAGTGACATCGAAACGGTAGGCACGATCAACGAAGTCAATATGGAAAAGATCGCCTCACTACAACCGGACCTCATCATCGGCTCGCAGCTGCGCATGGATAAGTATTATGACCAATTCAGCTCCATCGCGCCTACCGTTTTCTCGATTCGCCCTGGGTACACTTGGAAAGAAAACTTCCACCTGATCGGTGAAGCCCTCGGCGAGGAAGAGCGCACCGAACAAGTCATGGCCGACTACGACAAGAAGATCGAAGAAGTAAAGAAGGTCATTAAGGACGGGCCAGCTAGCGAAGACACCACCGTCACCATTCTGCGCTTCATGCCGGGCAAAGTACGCCTCTACGGGCGCCTTTCACTCATTGGAACGGTGCTTGATGACGCCGGCCTCGCCCGCCCCGCCAACCAGGACATCGAAGAGCTCGCTGCAGAAATCTCACCGGAGAACATTGACCAAGCGGACGCCGACTACATCTTCTACTGCAGCTACGGAGATCCCTCCGCCACCGGCCAAGACACCGCCATTTCCACTGCGGCGTTCCAGCAGCTTCCAGCGGTTAAAGACGGCCATGCTATCGAGGTCAGCGACGATACGTGGGCACTCGGCCTAGGTCCAATGGGCGCACAGAAGATCGCGACAGATCTCACGGAGTATCTCAGTCACTAACACGGGGGTAGCAACCTCCCCTCAAAACAACACCTGTGGGATTGACTCACCCCAACATAAGGGGCTAGCTTTCATATAAGCGAGATGGGTTACATGTCTGCACCCACTGTGTGGCGGACCATGTTAAAGGCGCCTATTTTTCGCTGGCCCGGCCAAGCCACCGCTTGGCCGTTTCCCCACGCAAGAAGGGTGGTCACATATGAATGCTTACTTCATTAGACAGCGTCGTTCTTCCGACCGGCCTCCAGTTGTGCACGCCAACGTTAAGTAAGCCCTCTTATCACACAAACTGGACAGGCTAATCAGCGCCGCACAGAGCTTGAGCAACTGCTGGACTCGATAGTTTGTGTTCTTTCCGCATTCCATAAGGCTGTACCAGTGTGCCTTGAGACCCATAAAGGTTGTAATCCATGACTAACGATGCTCACACCCCCGTGCCCGAATCCACCGACATTGACGCCGCTCTGATCGCCGACGCCGCGGCCCAGGCCCACTCCTGGCTCGCCTCCACCGCCGACGAGCAGGATCCGGCCACAGAACAGCTCGCAGACTTATTGCGCAACCCGGACGGGGTGGCCTTCACCATGGACTTCGTGGACCGCGTCATGCGCCCCGAGGATGACAAGGTAGCCGCACACGCGCTGAAGTCCGTCACCACCACCTATGACGCGTCCTTCCTCGGTCTCATCAACGGTTCGCTGGTGGGCCTGGGCGGTTTCTTCGGGCCCATCCTGCCCAACCTGGTCATGCCGCTGGCCCGCATGCGCATGCGCCAGATGGTCGGCCACCTGGTCCTCGACGCCGAGAGCGACGCCCTCAACAAGACCTTGGACAAGGCCGCCGAGTCCGGCGAGCAGCTCAACCTCAACCTTCTCGGTGAGGCCGTGCTGGGCGACGACGAAGCGCGCTCCCGCGCTGAGCGCACCCTCAAGCTCATCAATAACCCGCGCGTGACCTACGTCTCCGTCAAGGCCTCCTCCATGGTGGCCCAGCTCAACCCGTGGGATATCGAGGGTTCCCTGGTCCGCCTCAAGGAGCGCCTGCGCCCGCTCTACGAGGCCGCCGCGCGCCGCCCGGATAAGGTCTTCATCAACCTGGACATGGAGGAATACCACGACCTCCACCTCACGGTGCGCCTGTTCACCGAGCTGCTCAGCGAGCCGGAGTTCACCAACCTCGAGGCAGGCATCGTCCTGCAGGCCTACCTGCCGGATACCTTCGACGCCCTGGCCCACCTCGCGGAGTTCGCTCAGCAGCGCGTGGCCGAGGGCGGCTCCCACATCAAGATTCGCATCGTCAAAGGCGCGAACCTTTCCATGGAGCACGTCCAGGGTGAAATCCACGGCTGGCCGGCAGCACCTTATGCCACCAAGGATGAGGTGGACGCCAACTACTACCGCCTGCTCGATTACATCCTGCGCCCCGAGTTCGCCGACTGCGTGCGCATCGGCGTGGCCACCCACAACCTCTACACCGCGGCCTTTGCCTACAAGCTGGGTACCAAGCGCGGTGTCATGCGCATGATGGATTCCGAGATGCTCCAGGGCATGTCCCCGGCCCAGCAGGCTGCGGTCCGCGAGGCTTTCGAGGGCCGCCAGATCCTCTACACCCCAGTGGTGCACATGGAGGACTTCGATGTCGCGGTCTCCTACCTGGTGCGCCGTTTGGAGGAGAACTCTGCACCGCAGAACTTCCTCTACGCCCTCTTCGCCCCAGAGGAGAAGGCACTGAAGGACCAGGAGGAGGTCTTCCGGGAGGCCGTCGAGCAGCGCTGGGATACCTTCGCCGGCCCGCGCCGCACCCAAAACCGCCTGGAGGAGGCCGAGCAGGCTGCCGGCCGCCAGGCACCGCGCACAGGGCGCTTCGCCAACGAGCCGGACACCGACCCGGCCCTGGAAGCCAACCGCGAATGGGCGCTTAAGGCCCTGGCCACCGACCCGGGTGAGCATGGCGTGGAGGAGGTGACGGATGCGGGGGTCGTCGACAATCACGTGGCCCGCGCCGCCGAGCTCGGCGCCGAGTGGGGCGCGCGCCCTGCCGAGGACCGCGCCCGCGCCCTCGAGGCCGTGGCCGATGAGCTGGCCAACCGCCGCGGCGAGTTCATCTCCGTGGCCGCCTACGAGGCCAACAAGACTGTCACGCAGACCGACCCGGAAATCTCCGAGGCCATCGACTTCTGCACCTACTACGCACAGTCCGCGCGCCTGCTGGAGAGCTACGCCGCCGAGTTCACGCCCCACCGCGTGACCGTGGTGACCCCGCCGTGGAACTTCCCGGTGGCCATCCCCACCGGCGGCATCGCGGCAGCACTCGCTGCGGGTTCGGCCGTCATCATCAAGCCAGCGCCGCAGGTCGTGCACTGCGCGAAGCTCGTCGTGGAGGCCTTCCGCGCCGGCCTCGAGGCTCAGGGCCTCGACCCGGATCTGGTCCAGCTCGTCTTCACCGACGAGGGTGACGCCGGCCGCGCGCTCATCTCCCACGACGATGTCGATGCCGTCATCCTCACGGGTGCTTCCGATACCGGCAAGCTCTTCCGTTCCTGGAAGCCGGAGCTCAACATCATGGCGGAGACCTCCGGCAAGAACGCGCTCATCATCACCCCGTCCGCGGACCCGGATCTGGCCATCCAGGACCTCTACCTCTCCGCCTTCGGCCACTCCGGCCAGAAGTGCTCCGCATCCTCCCTGGTCATCTTCGTCGGCGCGGCTGGCGAATCGCAGCGCCTGCGCTCGCAGCTTGTCGACGCCGTCAAGACCCTCATCACCGGCCCCGGCTACGACATCACCACGACGATGAATGGCCTAGCCGAGGCCCCGGGCGAGAAGCTGCTGCGTGGCCTCACCCAGCTGGAGCCGGGTGAAAAGTGGCTGGTGAAGCCGGAGAAGCTCAACGAGGAAGGCACCCTGTGGTCCCCGGGTATCCGCGATAACGTGCGCCCGGGCTCCTGGTTCCACGTCAACGAGTGCTTCGGCCCGGTGCTGGGCATCATGCACGCGGAGACCCTGGAGGAGGCCATCGAGTGGCAGAACTCCACCGGTTATGGTCTGACCGGCGGCATCCACACGCTGGATAACGATGAGATCGATTACTGGCTCGAGCGCGTCGAAGTGGGCAACGCCTACGTCAACCGCGGCATCACGGGCGCGATTGTGCAGCGCCAGTCCTTCGGCGGCTGGAAGAAGTCCGTCATGGGCCCGGGTGCCAAGGCAGGCGGCCCGAACTACGTGGCACAGTTCGGCACCTGGTCCGAGGGCCCGCTGCGCCCCTTCGACGTCGACATTTCCCAGCCGGTGGCCGCCCAGCTGCGTGCCTTCGCTAACCTGTCCCTTTCTGATGAGGACACCGCCTGGCTGTGGCGTGCTGCCGAGCTCGACGAGCTGGCCTGGCAGCAGGAGTTCGGTCGCGACCACGACCGCGCTGGCCTGGTCTGCGAGGCCAACGTCTTCCGCTACCGCCCGCTGCTAAGCCCGCTGCAGGTGCGCATTTCTGAGGACGCCGAGCTTCGCGACGTCGCCCGCCTCACCCTCGCCGCTACCCGCACCAACTCCCCGGTTCGCTTCAGCGCCGCCCCGGAGAAGGCTGCGGAGCTGCGCGAGCTCGGCTTTGGCGTCGATGGCGTAGCACTCGAGGCTTTTATCCGCGAGGTCTCCAGTCTCGAGTCCGGCCGTGTGCGCTCGGTAGGCTCCGTGGAAGAGGGCGTCTTTGAGGCCGCAGTACAGTCCAACTCGGTGGTGCTGGACCAGCCTGTGCTTGCCGACGGCCGCCGCGAGCTCCTCCCCTTCCTCCTCGAGCAGGCCGTATCGGTGACCATGCACCGCTTCGGCATCATCCGCGAGGTGGGCAGCATCCGCGCATAGTTACTTTCCTGCGCTCATATGAGAAGATGTAGCGCATGAGTCAAAACACCGGTGATGCCACCGCTTCGGACGCCCAGCACAATGGGGCCTCCGACGCGGTGGCGAAGCCCATCAATGAAGAAGCCACCCTTCACCCCTCAGAAACCGACGACAAGTCCCGTGTCCTCGGCCGCGATGCCATTTCCCTGGCGAAGATCTGCCTGATCTTCATCATCGTGGTCGCAGGCGTGGGCCTGGCCGGCTACCTGCTGAAATTCATTTGGGTAGGCCTTCTGCCCGTCATCCTTGCCATCCTGGTCTGCACGGTGCTTTTCCCGGTGACCACCTGGCTGCGGGGCAAGAAATTCCCCCGCGCCCTAGCCGCCATCACCACCCTGCTCGGCTTCCTGGCCATCATCGGCGGTGTCTTCGCCGCGATGGCACCGGTCGTGTCCACGCAAGGCGCGGCGCTGGTCAATCAGGCCGAGGACGGCCTGAACAAGCTCGTCGTCATGGCGAAGGATCTCCCCTTCGAAATTGATGCGGCGAAGGTGCAGGAAGTGCTTGATGACGCCATGGCGTTCATCAAGGGCCAAGCCTCCCAGATCGCTACCGGCGTCATTTCTGGTGTCTCCATGGCCAGCTCCATCGTCATGGCCTTGGCCATCATGCTGTTCGTGTCCTTCTTCATCCTCAAGGACGGCGATAGATTCCTGCCGTGGCTGCGCACCTACACCGGCTACTCCGCCGGCTGGCACGCCACTGAGCTGCTGACCCGCGTGTGGAATACGCTGTCCGGTTTCATCCAGGCCCAGGCTGCCGTGGCGGCTGTCGACGGCCTCCTCATCGGCCTCGGCCTCTGGGCCCTGCAGGTCCCGCTGGCCCTGGTTATCGGCGTGGTGACTTTCTTCGCCAGCTTCATCCCCGTCATCGGTGCGGTGACCGCAGGCGCCTTGGCCGTCATCATCGCACTGGTTTCCGACGGCCTCACCAAGGCCCTTCTCGCCCTGCTGCTCATCATCGTGGTCCAGCAGGTGGAGGGCAACGTTCTCCAGCCGATGCTCCAGTCCAAGGCCATGGGGCTGCATGCCGCCATGGTGCTGCTCTCCGTCACGGTCGGCTCCGCCCTCGCCGGCATCATCGGCGCTTTCCTTGCTGTGCCGGTCGCCGCCACCATTGCCGTCGTCTTCCGCTACCACCAGGAGATGGCCAGCCTTCGCGCCGGCGAGATCGCGGCCAAGAACATCAAGATCTCCACCACCGAGGGCCATGACACCGTCATGAAGCTCTTCGAGCACCTAGAGGCCAGCTCCGCCCGCTAGCCACACAACCGGCGCATGGCTCGAGCTTTCTCGGCCGTGCAACTGCCCTAGTTGCCAAACTTCGCCCCGCCACCCGCGGCGGGAGCAATGGTTTTGGCAACTAGGGCACTTTCCATATGTAGGGCCTAATCTGCGGTGACCGTGCCGAAAGCCTCGGCC
>NZ_KV816299.1:0-2382 GCF_001814395.1 Corynebacterium sp. HMSC059E07 | reverse complement strand
ATCTGCGGTGACCGTGCCGAAAGCCTCGGCCAGCGTTGAGTATCCAGCCGTGAATTAAGCTACGCTGCAATACTCCTTCTCTATGCAGGAAGAGAGCCAAATAGGGGGTAAAGAGCAAAACGACAAAAGCCCGAGTTCAAAAACTGAAGCTCGGGCTTTCGTCAGTCAAGGGACCTAGTTTCGCTAGGACTCCTTACGGCGTGCGAACCACAGAAGCATGATTGCCGCTACTAGTAGTGCCAGTGCAAGGCCAGCGATGGTCTTTACATTCGCACCGGTATCCGCAAGAACGCGCGATGATGGGCTATCTTGGTTCTCCACAGAATTGGAGCGCTCAGGCGTTGATGCAGAAACGTCGGATGGTTGCTCCGTTACTTCCCTAGCAGGCTGTTCCTGCTTCGGCTGCTCCTGCTTCGGCTGCTCCTGCTTCGGCTGCTCCTTTGGAGCTTCTTTCGGCGTAGTATCCGGTTGGTGGTGCTTCATCAGGAGCGGAACAATTGCCAGTGGTACCAGTGGGAGAAGAAGTCCCCATGCGCTAGAGCCTTCCTTGGGCTTGTCACCTTCAGGCTTTTCCGGCTCTGATGGTTCCGGAGCTGGCGTGGACGTCTCAGGAGTGGTTGTGTCTTCGGGGCTGCTCGGCTCCGCAGTCGTAGATTCAGCTGGGGTTTCGTTAACCTCGGTGGTCGTAGCCGTCGAAGTTACAGTCACCGGAGGACACGGATCATCCTCGCTCGGCGTCGTAGTCGTAGGCGTCGCAGTGTCCTCAGACTCAGTCACCGACGTAGTCACAGTGCTTTCAGTTCCCTCCGGTTCAGTCTCCGAAGGAGTAACTGTCGTCGTCGTAGTACTCGGCACACACTCCTCAGGAGTCTTCGACGGCTTCGGTGCCGGCTCAAACGGGGAATCCTCAGTCGTCGGCGTCGGCTCTTCCGAATCAGACGGCTCCGGGCTCGGCTCTTCCGAATCAGACGGCTCCGAGCTCGGTTCTTCAGGCTTGGGTTCTTCCTCGACCGTCAGTGCTGCAGCGGCACGATCCTGAGCAAACAAAGGCGAATTACGGCTCTCAACCTTTGCCCCAAAGTGCTCGGTTGCTAGATCGAAGGTGCAATCTTTGGACCGAACCAACTGCTCAATGTGAATGGTCGAACCTTCCGGAATCCAGACGTCACCAGCAAACTCTTTTTCGTTAATCTTCCACTGGAACCTTTGCAGCCAGCGGTAGTCTTGTAGGTCTGTACCGTCAGCTCCCGTCCAAATGGTCGGTGATTCTTGAGGATTGAGCGTCGAAACAGGATAGCTCGGGCCTTGGAACACATTGTCCGTAAACTCACCACCACTCTTATCGGTGACGGTAAAAGACGCAGGCTCTTCCAACTCAAATTTTTCGGTATCGGTACCCAGCCATAGATCCGCCAACCAAGTACCATACTGACCCGGGTTTTCAAACTTAAGATCGCCCGTTGCTACACGAAGGCACTGGTCGCCGTTCGGAGCATCGGACATCTTCCAGTCGTTCCAAGTCCAGTCGAGCGTCGGACGAATATCAACCTCCGTGCCCACGGCGATTCCTAGTTCATCACCGGCATTGGCTTCCTCATTGACCGTCACCGGAATCTCAACTGTCATAGAAGGATTTGGTCCGAGTCTAAGTTCTTCAGGCGTGAACTCAAACGAAATAAGGTTGTCTTCCTCATTCACATTGACAAATTTGGGAGTACGGGTTTGCCCATCCGCCCAGTTGAAGGACAACTGATCGGCGTCGCGAACCTTCAGCTTCCGATCAACCTGAAGCTCGAAGATGACCGCGGTGGCATCTGATTCACCGTATTTCCACTGACCGATTGCAGGGAATGGAACCTTTCCCTCCAATTCCACAGTGGCGGTCACGTCGTCACCAGGATGAACCTTTTCCTTGTCAGTGTTAAGGGTAATTGACGCTTGAGGCCCCTTACCTAGATCGTCGCCGTGACGAGTAGTCAAACTTGGGTCCGTCAGCGCTGCTTTAGATTCGTTCGTCGGAAGCGCAACCACAGCTGCCGTGGCTAAGGCAGTGGCAGATACTAAAGCACACGTCTTGGTGGCTAGGGTTTTTGAGATTTTCATGAATGTCTCCGTAGAAAAAAAGGAAGCGAAAGCAAAGACTGCTCCAGCCCTGGACAATACTCGACTCCCCAACTTTGGCAATGCGCAGCTATTTATAACTTCAAAAACTAACCCTTTTTGGGGTGTATGCAGGTCCAACGCTTCACATCAGACAACTCGATTCACACCTATTTCGCTCTGTCTGGCCCCACCGCGATTACAGGAGACTCGATTCAGCCCGTCGCTTAGCCAAAAGCTAGTCTGCGGTTGTGATGTCTAGGGACTTTTTGGACACGGAGT
>NZ_KV816298.1:0-51980 GCF_001814395.1 Corynebacterium sp. HMSC059E07 | reverse complement strand
GCGGACTCGCGGTACCAACTACCCCAAATCGACATCATTTCCGCATCTTCCTTACAACTTCCGTCATCGCCCGAAGGCAGGAATCCCCATGAGAATAACAATTCTTTACTCACAATTGATCCCCCCACCTAAATTTGGAACTTTCGTATACTCTTCTCGGGTTCTATGGCTTGAAGAGTGCATGAAAGGGAAAATAGGTGTATACCATTACTCGGCACTGTGGAACTCAACCACCCGATCAGCAAAGGTTCACTCCCCCCGACCCGTCGGTGGTAACGATGTACGATTCCGCGATTTTGTCGAGCAGTTTCAGGTACTCGTTTGAGCTTTCACGCAGGCACCAATGTCGGGCGATGACGTGCGTTTCGGTGCAGGCTACCAGCAGGAATTTCTTGTGAAAGTAGGTGCCGTCGATAAAGAGCTGGTCATAGACACGATAGGGATCTGCTGCTGTTGGCACGATGATAAACCACAGCAGCTTAAACCACCGGGTCAAAGTCCGCCTTGTTATCCCAAGGCGTTTGGCCAAGTGGTCTGCGGATTCCCCAGAAAGGACCCAGTCAATAAAGATTTTAAAATGCCGAATCTCACTGGTGTGCGCGGGTGTTAATCGATGAAAACGTTGCACTGAGGGCATAGCCGGCCTTGGGGTCCTGCCGCAGTTTTGTTGTTCTTAACCAGAAAGTGGCCGCACATATCGCACGACAGCCGATTCCTATTAGCCATATGAATTGGCATTACCGCACCAGCAGCAGTCCTCCCACCACAGGTCTATGGCTATCCGATGTCGATTTCACCGATCAGGCTGTTGGAACCGATTCAAAATCAAGATCACCGTATTATCCCAGGCTGCCTTGGGAATCCGTATCGGTTTATCCACACGAAAAGTCCCTTAAGCCGTTAATTCTCAGAAGCCGATTTCTGCGAAGCAGCAAACTGGCTTCACCACGTATAGAACTCCAAGATGTTTCCGTCTGGATCCGAAATGTAGGCGGAATAAGAACCCCATGGCATTTTCTTGGGTGAGGCAGAAGTCTCGCGATAGGAATCTGGAAGTTGACTCCAGTACTCGTCGACGTCCTCAACAGAGAATTGGATTACTGCTCCGCCGGGGGTTGCCGGACTAGTGTTAGTGGCTGAAGCAAAAACTGAAGAATCGAATACGCCAATTACGCTGTCATCAAACGACACTTCAAAATATCCTTCTTCAGCAGACAATGGCTTTGCTTCGGAGTTTGGAAGTTGATGGTAGAACTCCCATGAGGCTTCGATATTGCGGGTCAAGATGGTCAAATGATCGAATCGCATGATTGGCATAACCTTTCTCGCTGGGCCAAAGATTAGTCGCGATTATTCCAAATGCCCTTTGCCCGTGTGCGGTATTAGAAATCGAGGCTATTGGATTCTTCATGCGGTGGCTTGGAGCCTTCAAGCAAAGGAACCAAAGCAAAGGCACCATTTGCGGGGCCCAGGATGGAAAACCCCAGGTGATTGCATGCGGAGTTTCGCATAAGGTGCCAGTACTTTGGTTCCTTTGCGGCTGGGGGGCACTCGAGCTGGGCACCTCATCGAACGCCCATGGTCAACCGCCCCTACTCGAACTCGGGGGCCTCGAAACCGTCTTCCTTGAGCCACTCCACGTGCGGCGGGGTGTTCATGCCCCACTCGGTGCGGGCGAGCAGGAAAGCCTCTTTCACCTCGTCCTCGCCATAGCCGCCATCGCGCAGGAACTGGCGGAAGCCGCGGGGGCCAGGTTCTTTGATCCACAACCAGACGTAGTCTTCCAGGGTGTGGTCGCCCAAGATGTCTTCCATGCCTTCTGGCAACAGCTCACGCCCGGCGCGCACGCGCTCCTCCAAGTCAGCGTCGAAGAAGTCGTAGAGGTAATCCAGGCCGTCTTCCAGCTGGGCGTACTCATAGGCGTCCATTGATTCGCTCCTCTCGCCACCATTCTTAGTCACGGATCAGCGCTCCCCTCAACTGTGTTTCTTTGCGCCGAGGGACATCCGGTCGACGTCGGCAAGCACTTCGTCCACAATCATCGGGTTGAATTCCCTATCGCGGCGCAGGCGCAGCAACTCTTGTTGGGCGCCGGCGAGGGCTGTTCGCCGTGCCGCGAGGGCCACCTCACGGGCCTCGATGGCCATGCGCAGACGAGTTGTAGCGTCCTCACCGTCCTCGTCCTCACCGAGGCGGTCCTCAAACCATTGGGCAATATTTGCCGCAATGTCGGGGTCCAGTTCCTCATACTTCGCGCGCATCGCAGCGATACCGGCTTTACGCGCGCGGGAGGTAATAGTCGCGCGCATCTTATCCGTGGCTGCCTGCGAATACGTAGTGAGGTCGAGCTGACGCATAAGCCACGGCAGCAACAGGCCGGGAATCACCATGGTCATGAGCAGCACCACGAGGGCGATAACGGTCAACTCGTTGTAGAAGCTCAAACCACTTGGAACAGACAGAACCAGCGCAAGAGTCACCAAACCGCGCATGCCGGACCACGTCATAAGCAGCACTTCTTGCAGGCGCAGCGGCGCCAGGCGTGGCTTCCCGCGGCGCCTATTAATGAGATAGAAGGCGTACATCCACACCAAGCGCACGAGGAAGGCAACAACGGACAGGATGACGCCGATGATGACCGCGTGCCAGAGGTCCGCACCCGCGGCGTCGATGGCGCTGAACACGGTCAGGCCGATGAGGCCGAAAGCCACGCCCGTGAAAAGCAGCTCGACGGTCTCCCAGAATGACTGGCCGGAGAGGCGGTCCTCCGCTTGAATCGGTGCGCGGGAGTGCAGTTCCACCGCGGCAATCACCACCGCGATGACACCGGAGGCACCGAGTTCCTCCGCGGCGATGTACACGGCAAAAGGAATCACCCACGTCAAGGCATTGCGAGCGACAACCTCGTGAACCGCGCCGACGAACCACGAAGACACGCGCCCCACGACGAGCCCGAGGATGGCGGCTACAGCCGCGGAGTAGAGGAACCGCGTCACCGCCTCCCCGGCGTGCATCTCACCCGAACTCGTCACGGCTTCCAAGGCGAGGTGGAAGGCCACAATAGACGCGGCATCATTGAACAGGCCTTCGGTCTGCAGCACGGAAATGATGCGTCGCGGGATACCGGCAGGTTCTGCCACGGCCTCGACGGCCACCGGATCCGGCGGGGCAATCGCGGCGCCGATAAGGATGGCGGCAGCTAGCCCCAAGCCTGGCATGAATGCGCGAGCGGTGAATCCCACCGCAAGGGTCGTAGCCACCACGAGCAGCACGGACAGAGCCAGGATGGTCATCCACTGCTCACGAATAACACCCCACGATGTTCTCCTTGCCAGCGCCCACAGCAATGGCGGCAAGAAGATCGGAAGAATGAGGTCGGCGGGTACGGCGAACTCGAATGTGCCATTCGAAAAAGTGGCGTATACCGAAACCGCCACCGCCGTGAGGATGGTCAGAAGCGCTGGCCAGGGAAGCCCGATCTTGTCCCCCACCGCCATGACAATGACGGTCAACAGCATCAGGCCAATAAGGACAAATAAAACTTCCATACGCGCTTCTTTCCCCGTTTAAGTTTTTCTGTTCTCAGACTACCGTTGTGCGGCCGGCGAGGGAGAGCAGTTACACAGCGCCATCCCAGACGAAGGCCTCCCGCGATAGCTTCTCCGGCTGAAACTGTTGGCACAGCTCCTGTACGGAAGAGGCCTCATACCCTAAGGAGTGGGCCAAGAGCTTGACGACGTCCCCCGCATCCCTATCGTGCCCCTCGAGCAGCTGACGCAGGGTCACCGCCCCATCGCGCTTGGACAAACGCACACCCTCAGCGTTGAGCACGAGCGGCACGTGAACGAACTCCGGCTCCGGATAGCCCAGCTTGTGCGCCAAGTATGCCTGACGCGGGGCAGAAGACAGCAAGTCATCGCCGCGCACGATCTGATCGACGCCTTGGAAGGCATCGTCGACAACAACCGCCAGGTTATAGGCCCAGTCCATGCCCCGGTTCGGATCCGCCGGGGGCTGGCCGCCGCGGCGCAGGATGAAGTCATCCACTTCCCCGGTGTACTCGCCGGCGAGGGCGTCGTGGATGGTGAAGGAGGAGGCGTCGGCACGCAAGCGTATGGCTGGCACGCGGTTCTGAGCGGCGAGTTCGGCGCGTTTGGCGGCCCGCTGATCGTCGCTAAGCGCACGGCACGTCCCCGGGTACTGCCCAGGGATGGCATGCGGCGCGCGGGAGGCTTCCTGGATATCTTTGCGCGAGCAATAGCACTCGTAGGTAGGAAGCTGCGCCAAGGCCTCCTCATAAGCCGCGTAGCGATCCTGCTGGTAGATGACTTCCCCGTCCCAGTCCAGGCCGAGCGCAGCGAGGTCCTCCAGCTGGCGCTGCGCCGCCTCCCGCGAGGAGCGCTGCGTGTCAATGTCCTCCACGCGCACAAGGAAGCGGCGCCCGCTACTCCGGGCGTAGAGCCAGGCCAGCAACGCCGTACGCAGGTTACCCAGGTGAAGATCGCCGGACGGGCTCGGGGCGTAGCGTCCGACGGGGCTAAGAGAATCCATGGCCACCAGTCTACGAGGAGCCCCGCGCGCGCCGAAGTCCTCTACTAGACTCTCCCCCATGGCTTCTGATGCGACGTATCCCCTGCTTGATTCTGCCGACGCCAAAAAAATGCTCGCCTATGCGCGCGCCCAGGCTCCGGGGCTTTCTCTCCCTACCGATGAGTCCGCCCACATTGATGAGCAGATTAACCGAGTACTCGCAGATGATACTTTCCTAGGCAGCCTGGAAGATGCCGTTCCCGCCGCCCTCTACTTGGAGGCCCGGGAGACCCTCCGCGTGGCCGCCGGCACCATCAAGAACGTCGACGATTCCTTCACCATTGCCGCACTCGGCGCGCTGACCGGACAACCATCGCTGGTGGCCGCAGGCTATACCCGCGTCGCCCGCGCATGGCTGGATCACAACGACACCGAGGAAGCAGAGAAGTTCGCCGCCAAGGCAGCCGCGGCTGGCGATGACACGGCGTTGAATGAGATTGCCGCCGCCCGCATCGCAGCAAGCCACAAGGACTTCTCCGAGTCCGCCCCCGCCAGCGTGGATGCTTCAGCCGACGCCAATAGCCCATCCTCGAGCTTCGGCAACAACGTCTCGCTGGCCGAGCTCCAAGAGCGCCTAGAATCCGCCAAGAGCGGCGAAGCGAAAGCACACGCTGCTGAATTCGTGGCTATCAACGACGCCGTGACCGCGGGAGAATTCGACGGAGCAGGGGCCACGATGGGTGACATCCTCCGCACCATCCTCGAATCCGCCGTGGGCGCGCTGTGGGCATCAGGCTCTGCCGCCGACTGCGAGCGCGTTGCTGCGCATTCCTTCACCATCCTGTCCAACGCGCGCGCGGATGAGGAATACCAGCAGCTTCCGGCACCGATGCTGGCCCGCTTTTACAGCGATGCTGCACAGCACTCCGCTGCGGATATGGAGCAACGCGTGGCCTGCTTCGCCGCTGCTGCCCGCGAGTATCAGCGCTACGGAGACCTCGACGGCGAGCTCCGTTCGATCCTCAAGACCGTGACCCTCGACGTGCAACACCGTGCCCCTGAGGAAGCCTATGACATCCTGGCCTCCCGCTACGTGGATTCACTCAAGCTCCAGAGCCTGCCCGTGTCCGCTAAGTGGACCGTCCTGTACTCCGAGAGCCTGCGCTCGCAGGCGCAGGACATGTATAAATCCACCCAGGTTCTGCTCGACTTCTTAGAGCGCCATCCCGCCGCCGAAGCCACGACGCCCTCTGAGCACAACGCCATGGCGGAAGTTGCTGAGCTTCTGGGTGATCGCTACACCTCCGCCGACGCGGCCGAGCCTGCGCGCAAGATGTACCACTTTGCGTTCAACCTCTTTGAGGCAGCCGGAAATTCCCGCGCGCTCGAGGAGTTACGCAAGAAGGCCTAAGCCCCGCGATGCACGAGGCCTAGCCTCATCGCGCCTGGCCGCCGAACCACTGCCGGTTCGCCGGCAGCCACAGCAGCACAATGACCGCCGCCGAAGCGATCGACGCGGGCATGACCGAACTTGCCGGGATGAGCAGCACCACGATGGCGCTGATAACGGTCAACGCAATCCGCGCGGATTGCTGTGCATGCAGCACATAGGTGGTGAGACCACACACCAAGAGAACCAGCGCGCCGAGCACTACTCCCAGCTCGGTGGAAAGCTGGTCCGTGCGGGTTACCGCCGCCGGACTGTTTTCAAAGGCAATGAGCCGGCAGATGTTGTAGACGGTGTAGCTCGTGATGAAGACCTCCAGCACCGCTGCGATCTTCAACGGCCACGGGGCCCATTGCGCCTTCATATCGGCCGCGCGGCGGGCCTGGCGGACGGTGTCGCTGACCTGCCCATAGCGATAGTCCGGCGCGGGTGCGGCAGGCGAGCCTGGCTGTGGGGTTCCTGGGGACTGCGGGTTGCCGAAGGTCATGACACATCCTCAGCAAAGACACCGCGTTGACTCAGCAACCAGCGAATGGGATCCAGCACGCGATAGGGCGCAATGCCGCTGCGGGCTAGCTGGCGGCCCGTCGGGGCCTCACCCAACGCCGAGGTCACGAAGAAACTACCGCCACTCGGCGCTGCCGAATAGATCTTGTTGATGAGGTCGTTGGCACCCAGGAAGCGCAACAGCGATTCGGCTTCGAGGTGAACCATCCAGCGGTCCGAATCGCGGAAATTCCACCCGGTATCCCGGCGGAAGGCGGAGCCGCGGTTGGCCATGAGCTTCTTCCAGCGCACGTCATCGACTTGTTCCAGCTTCTGCACCGTGTCGAACTTCGAGATGGTCACGGCCAGCGGCGGCGGAGTATCCGTGTCGAGCAACGCCAGTAGGTTATCCAGGACCCGCAAGGAATCCGCACCGAGCTCACCAATATTGGGGATCAGCCCATGGATAAAATCCTGAATCTGTTGCACGCGCAGCGGGTCAAAGAGGAAGATCACCAAATCTGCGTGGGAGAAGAACGCAAGATTCTCGCGGTCGGCTTCGTTCTCCGGCGGGTTCTCCAGGTCCTCGCCCGCAACGTCGCGGAAGACCAAGTAATTCATGCGCTCACGGCCCTGCTCATCGGGCCACTTGCCGAGCTCAAAAATCAGCGGATCGCGCTGGTAAGCGTCGGTAGCCACCGCGCTCGGCGTGGGGTCCATGGCCCGCATCTCCTCAAAGAGCGGCTTTTCATAAACCTCGGCGTAGCGCTCGCGGGTGGATTCATCCGCCGCTTGCACGGAGCGGTTGTGTTTGTGCGCCAGCTGCTTGAGCTGCTTAATCATCACCGCGGTGTACAGCGACTTACCGGAGTTACGCGCGCCCGCCATGGCAACGCAATGCGTCACGGCGTCGGTCCATCCCTGCGGCAGCTCCCGGTTGGTGTAAGGGCTCACCGTCACACCGTCCTCGAGCGGTTTAAAGGTCCATGGGCAACGTGCCTGGCTCATTAGTTCCTCTCCTTCAGCATGGCGGTGACGCGGTCAGTCAATTCCGAAAGCTCAGTGTTGGCGCCGGATTCGAGCTGCTTGACGACGTCCCCGTCGATCACCGCATACGCCACACGAGCCGGAGTCTCGTTGATGCGCGCGAGCTCGAGCTCCTGGCGGCCGATGGCGCTGGTGATGAGCACAACGGTGGGCACCTGGGTCTCCAGCATGGAGGCCACGGGAGAATCGGTGACGTAGATGACCAGCGAGGACGTTGAGGTGAGAGTCGGCAAGCGCCACGGCCGCTGGCCTACGCGCTCCGCTCCACTATCAATCACACCCGCGATGAAACGGGTGAGCTCATCCACCTTATGGGTCTCGATGCTGTCCTGCCCGTCAGTGGCGCGGAAGTGCCGGAAAGCATCGGAGAGCGCATCGATGTACTTAGCGGCCGCTTCAATGATCTTCGGAGTGACGTTGACCTGCATGGAGGCAGAGCCATCGATGACCACGGTGACATCATCGAGGCCAGCGACATCCAGCTCCGCGCGGCGCATCTTGGAACGCACCTCGCGGGCGGAATCTGTGATTCCGGCGCCCTCGGTCGTGCCGAATGCTTCCAAGAGGTAGCTCCCAGATTCCGGGGTGACCTCGGCGAGGCGTTCGGCGGAGTCCTCGGCGGCGTCGATAAGCACGCGCGGGAACGTCACCGAATCACCGGCGTTGCTTACCGTCAGGCGCACCTCGCTGCGCAGGCCGAAAGTCCCATTCCGCTTGGGGCGCACGACGATGGTGGCGCGCTCAGGCAGGGAGTGCACCATGATGGAGAGGTCGTGGACGCGCACGGCATCGACGCCTTCTCCCATAATCGCCAGCTCCATCGAGGCGCCGCCAGTTCCCATCTCGAAGGCTTCAACGCGCAAGATGCCGTCTGAGCCGATGCGGCGGGACTCCCCGTCCCGCAGTGTGTATTTAGCCATGACGTTTCTTCCCTTCTCTTACCTTCCGTGGAATCCCGTGTTTCGACCGTGTTCGCCTAGTCCTCCGTGAACTGCTCCACGGTGCTGCCACGCTGTATGCTGCGCAAAATGCGATGGGGCGGGTTGCTGCTGCGCACGCGCCGAGCGCTCCGCGAGCAACTGTGTCGTGCGGTCCAGCACCATGGCGACGCGCCCCGTGGCATAGCGCTCGCAATGCTCCGGCACGAATGTTCCCGCAAAGTGCATTGCGGTGAGGTGCGCGATGTGCTCGAGCTCGCGGTCCTCCCAGGGCCGCAGCGCATCCTCTGCCAGGAGGTTGAAGTCCCGCGGGAAATAGAACACCCAAGAGGCAACTATTGCGGACATCAGTAACTTGTCCAGCCCCTCACCCAACGAATTTTTGTCGAGGTAAGCCAACTGGATGGAGCGTCCGCGGTTGGTATCAAGGTGCTCGATCCACCAGCGCGGATCGAATTCCTTGAGCCTATGCCATTCCTCGGCGCTGAGCCCAGGAACGTTGGCGTTGCCACCCGATGCCGCTGCCGGCTGCGGATGTGCTTCTTCAGCTGCTGGTGCGGCTTCTGCACTTGGCGAAGGCGCCGTTTCTACTGTCGTGGCGAAAGGGTTCTCCTGCGACGTACTCGGCGCGGGGGTATCGAGGGGATTCGGCGGAATACCCGCAGGGCCATGACCCGGGGCCGCAAAAGGCGAGGCGTCTGGGATAGGCGCTCCAAAATCAGCTGGGTCTTCGCCCCAGGAGTCGTCGAAGCTGAGTGCTGCACTCTTCTTAGGCTTGCTGGCTGTTGCAGCGCTCTCTTCCAATTCCTGTGCTGCACCCGTGCGCTGCTCGGCCTGCTCGTGCTGCGACTCCGGGGCCACGGCCTCAGTTTCTTCCGCAGCACGTGCTTCGTACGCGCTGACATCGGGCAGGGCCTCATCAAGTGCAAACACGACTGGATTGCCGGGGATCGCGGTTTCCTTAAGACGCTGCTTCTCGCTAGGCGGTACCACAAGCATGGTGGACGTACTCAGCGGAAACTCATTGATGGCGGCGGCCTTCTCAAAAGTGGAGAACCCGAAACCATCTTCCCCCACCTCGCGGGCGGTGGCGGCGATCCACAGCGCTGCCTGATTATCAGGCGCCACGAGAATGACCAGGCCATTGCGGGAATTCAAAACCGTCGCCATGGCGGTGACCAGCGCACGATTGAAGCTTGGGTTCGGGTTCGGGGTCACGGCTTTGAACGGTGCGGGCAGCTTCTCTGGATAGCGGAATTCGCCATCCAGAAACTCCTCCAGCAACACATCCGAGTGCAGCGGACCGCGCGCCGAGATCTTGACCGGAATCTGGACTTTGTCCACCTCGTAGATGGAAAACGGCGCTGGGATATCGGGAGAAAACAGGACCGTCGCCGGCGCCGGCGGAGTGCCCGTGCGCGAAATGGACGTGTAAGTGAAGACGTTTCCGCCACGGCCTGTCGCATCGAGGCCTGCGGGGACGGAGACCATAGTGACCCACTTTTCCGCCTCAGGAGTGAGAGCAAAAACCGCGGTGCGACGAACCAGCTCCGCACGCTGCTGGGCGGAAGGGAAATCCGGTATCGTCGTGCCGTTGTTGAGCGAAGTCGGCACGAAGGACACCAGCTCAGCCAGCTCCTCCTGGGTAATATCGCCGGCCTTCTGGCCCACTCCCCAACCACCGGCACGGCCATTGGCGCGGGAAAAAGATGCATAGCTAAAGGCACCGCCCATAACTACTGGCCTCCTTGGAAGTACTGGTCTTGAGAATAATCCTGGCCATAGTTGTGCTGGTCATAAGCGTTGGGCTCATATCCTTGTTGGCCGTACTGCGGGTCATAGCTGGGAGCTTGGTTCTGCACGGGTGGGGGCAGCATCAATTTGTAAGACACATCGCCTTCCACCACCACGGCTTTATCCAATGCACTCAACGTGGAGGAGGCATCGCTGTAGCTCTCCGAGAAACTACTAAAGACGTCCTCACCGCCGAAGCTGTCGAAAGAGGTATCGACCTGGCTATCAAAGCCCTCGACGGCGAACAGACGGATGAAACCCCTACGTTGAATTCGCTCGCCTACTGACACCGTGAAATCTGGGTACTGCCCGCGCATCGGGCCCAGTCCTTGAGCCACGTGTGTGGTGCTCTGCAGGTTGGTCTCCACAATGCCGAGTGCTTCGCCGTCTTCGGGGAAGAGCGGCAGGCGGTCAGCACGGTAGACCACCTGGCAGGAGAACTGGCGCTTGTCGCCGTTGCCCAAGCTCCAGAGGAACACCCCGATCTGGCCCTGAGCGTAATCAACCTCAAAGTCATAGGTCACTGGGCGCAAGCCCTCGTACTGAATCACGCGTTCATCGCCCTCAGTGCGTTTGCCCGCGAAGACTGCATAAGGCTTCAGGCGCACGGTATCGCCGTGCTGATCGAGGTGCAGGCGGATTCCTCCTTGAAGGTCGTAATCCTCCTCGCGGATCTGATCGTGCTCGCGATTAGTGGAGTACTCCACTGCCGTCGCGCCCTTCGGCCAATCAAATGTAATGAGCTGGCTGTCCACGCGCTCGATGAGACGGAACTGGTCATCCTCAATGGACTGCACGCGCTGCAGCACTTTGGATTCGCCCACCCAGGCATCCGCGTCGTTAAAGTTCACCGGGGTGATATAGACCTCGTACCAATCCGGCGGCCACGGCACCGTGGTGGTTTGGAAAGAGCCCGGTTCAGACACTCCACGGGTCTCACTGATGGCGCTCGATAGCGCACTTTCGACGTACGTCTTTGGCACCGCGGACGTGCGAAGGTCCGCCTGCGGGGCGTTGGGTGTCAGATAGATCTTTACCTCGCCGGTCTTGGGCGAGTACCAATCAACTTCGATGCTGTCTTGTCCGTATTCGCTGCGGCGCTCACAGCGTGAGAGCTCCAGCTTCTCCAGCTCGCTGGCAAGTTTCACGGAGCGCTGGACGGCGACTTCGTCCTGGCTCTGCTCGGTAGCG
The DNA here is from genome assembly GCF_001814395.1 of Corynebacterium sp. HMSC059E07. Taxonomy (NCBI): domain Bacteria; kingdom Bacillati; phylum Actinomycetota; class Actinomycetes; order Mycobacteriales; family Corynebacteriaceae; genus Corynebacterium; species Corynebacterium sp. HMSC059E07. The sequence goes on along the minus strand of NZ_KV816298.1, from coordinate 40,547 downwards.
CCGTGGAACTCCGCTTGGCCTAGCAACGAGATGACGACGGTCTGCCCGGCTTCCTGCACCGGAATGGTGGCCTTGCGCCCACTGCTATCCACGTCTTGTTCGAAGCGCGGGGAGAGCTTTTCCTTCTCGCTGTCCCGGCAGGCATAAACCATGGCGCTCGAGTGCCCCGGTAACAGGTCCCAGGACACCTGGATGGCTCCCTTGATGGTGGATACCTGGACGTTCACCGGTGGGAAGACCACGCCCGTGTCTCCCATGAATACCGGTTGGCTATTGATGAGCTCGCGAAGATCCCGGCCCTTGTACGCCCACACCGCGTAGTGGCGCAGACCTGCCTCGCCCGGGGTGTGATCACGGTAGGCAGTTCCTTTTGTGTAAACGAGGGTGTCACCGGCATCCGGGGAGGCCACCATTTCTGAATCATCGGCCACAACCCGGTAGAACACCACCTCATCCGGCGAGTGCTCAAGCTCGGGCCACCACAGGCGCACCGGATGGCGAAGGTCGTTGTCCTCCGGCTCCGGTTCTGGTTCGATGCCATAGCCAAAGTCCTCGTGAGAATCCTGCGCCAGCGCGTCCTCTTGCGGCACCTCAACTTCAAATTCGATGCCGGGAGCTTCCCAGTTCGGGTCTTGGCGGAACTGATACTCCGCCTTAATCCCAAAGCCCGGGATAGTGATGTAGTCCTCTTCGTTGACCTGGGTCTTCTGCTCTTCCTCGGCCTGCAGTGCCTCCCACTCGGCAAAGAAATCATGCGGCTGTGCCGCTGGCTGTGCCGGATCTGGTTGAGGCGCGGGGCCTACCTGCGCCACGCCACGAGCTGCGGTACTAGCTGCAGCGGCACGTTGTGCCTGTTCCCGCTGGCGGGCTTGTTCTTCGGCTCGCGCTGCCTTTTCCTGTGCCGCACGTTCCTGCGCGGCACGTTCTTCCTGGGCCACTGCGGCGTTGCGCGCCTGTGCGCTCAGCTCTGGGTGGGCCACCTCTTCGCCGTTATACGCGGCGGCAATTTGTTCGGCGAACTGCCTAAACGGCGCCGATACGGCCGCGCGCACATCATCGGCGTTCACGCGCTTGAGCTGGTGCAGGGACTTAAGCTCGCTCAGCGGCATATCCGTGATCGAAGGTTTCGGGTTGTGTGTCATCAACGTTCCTTAAGGAGGTCTCGTCAGAAAGTTTCGTCGAGGTCTGAGAGGTCCGGTGCCTCCGGCCGACCAAACGGCGGCTGCGTAGTCGGCCCTTGGTTATCTCCCTGCACCGGCGATTTAAAGCCCATGTGGTCCATGTCATCCAGGTCGTCGAGTGAAAAATCCGCAGGATTCACAAAGGACGGGGCATTCGACGCCGCGTCGGGAATCAGGTACTTGAAGTCAGTGATCTTTCCGTACTGCACCACCGTCACAGAGCGCGAAAGCTGGCTGGTCAGCGCGGTCTGGCTGTCTACCTCGACGATGCGCGTGCGGGAGCCATCGATTTCGGTATACCCTTCAGCGCCACCGGCGCTGGTAAGCGCATTCGGGCTAAAGGCCTGGAGGGCTCCCTTTTCCTGGTTCATGCCGTCGAGGAACTCGGCGGTGCTCTGAACGCGACTGCCGCCTTCCTCGCGGAAGGTCACGCGGCTGAGGTATTGCTGCAAGCTGCGGGTCATGCGCGGATCCGTGATGACCTTCTGCCATTCCTGCTGCTTGTGATCGCGGTCCTGCATGTAGGGGTGGTCAAGGCTGCGGGACAGGTTATCCAACGCAGTGCTGGAGCCGAGGCCAGCCATTCCCCACATCTCATTGAGGGCCACAGCCGAGTGGCCGGTGCGGTTGCGCTCAAAGGTGTCATTCATGTCATCGAGCAGTGACTTAAGCGAACGGTGTGCCCACTCCGTTTGGAAAATATGGGAGCGGATTTCATCCGTCATGCGCACAGCATCGTCACGGTTGAGCACGGCCTGGGCAATGCGGGCATTCTCCGGAAGACCCGACTGCGGCGTCCGCAGGTGATCGCTCGACGTTTCCTTACGCCCAAAGGGCGCGTAAATCGCGCGGCCCAACAGCGCCGACCAGCTCAGGAACTGGTTATAAGCGTTGGAGATGCGCGAGATCTCCGCAGAGGCCGTGGCCAGATTCTGGGCGGCGATCTCTTGGTTGCGGTTCAACAGCTTGCGCCGCTGCACGTAGTCGAAGATCTCACGCTGTGCCTTGGTAAAGACCGCCCAAGAACACACGAGGAAAATAAGGACAGCCACGATGATGCCCACGACGTACCACGGCCAGTCGAACCACTGCAGGTACTCACCCAGCGGCAAGTCCGGGTTATAGCGGCCAGCCACCATGTAGGTCATCAGGGCAAGCACCACGAAGAGGACGATCCACATCGTGCGCAGCTTCCGGGTCAGTGCTTTGTTCTCCGCGTTGAAATCACGCGCCTGGAAACTATTGGCCAGTTCTTGCAGCTCGCGCGCCTTGGCGTGCGCGTCGCGGTACTTCTGCTGGGCGTGCCCCAGCTTATCCCAGAGGCCCTGGCCTACCTTCCACGCGAAGGTGGTGCTGTTCTTCGCTCGCCAGGAGGCAAACTCGTGCTTCTTGCGGCTGACCGCTTCATTGCGGGTCTGCTGGCTGGTGTACTCGATGTCGGCGGCAAAACGCTCAGCGCCTACCGGATCGAAAGGCGCGACGGTTGCTTGGGACTCGTGCGTATAGCCCAACGTGCTGGTCATGAGCGGATGGAAGCCCTCAAAAGAAGCGCTGACATCCTGCACGGACTGGCCACCGTACTGCACGATGTACATGTTGCCCTGGTTATTGCGCAGGCCCTTGGTATCGATGCTGTCGCGCCAGGAACCGTCGACAAGCCCCAGTGCGTAGTCGTGGTAGGCCTCCCACGTGCGCGAGAGCTGCGGTTCCTGGCCCAAGGAAAAGTGCTGCTCCCGGGCAACTCGCATGGTGTGCTCACTGGCTTGACGCAGCTCGTCGACGCTCGTTGCGCCGCTACCCTTGCCGGAGTGCCCGGCCAAGACAACCTCCACGCTGGAGTCTTGGCCATAGAGCATCTTCTGCAGGAAGGTAGCGGCGTTCTTGTTCATCGCACCGCGCTGGCCCTCGACCCAATCCTGCGGCTTGCCCACCACAGTAGACCAGTACAGACGCAGATTATCCTTCAGCGCCGCCCAGCCGCTGACCTTGTGAGATTGCAGCTCCTCATAAGCGGTCGGAGCGCTCACCAACGGGGAAATCTCCTGGTTGATGAACATCTGAGCGCACTGATCCGTCAGCTGTTCCGGATTGGCGTAGTGCACGGCGCGCGAAATGTTATTGACCTGCGGCTGCGGCAAGCGCTGACTGGGATCGAAAACGGCCTTCCTGACCTTGTCCTCGATATCACTGGCATCGATGGTGCGGTGGAAGGCGCGCACCAGACGGAAGCGCTGCCGGTCGCCTGTTTCGATGACGCGATGAGTTTCTGGATCCAACACGGCCGGTTCGGGCATCCCGCGCCATAAACCAAAGATGCTGGCTACGGCCGGGGCTGCGAACTGGGCAAGCTCGAAGCCATCTGCGGTGCGCTTGATCGGGCGAATGCGCGAGGAGGCTGGGGTCCCGCCCTCTTCTGGAGAGAGCACGAGGTTGCTCCAGCCCTGCAGCGGCGCGATGTCCACGCTCTCGCGCGGAAGGGCTGACAACAACAGGCGCACGCGCAGGTTGGAGGCCTGAATCAGGCGCTGGTCGACGGCCCCGACCCACTCCGTGAGCTTGTCGACGTCCTGCGGTTGTTCCGCATCCATCGGGTCAATCGTGGCGAGGAGGACGTCCCCGCTGAAGCTGCGGAGGGCCTCGTCGAGCGTCGACAAGCGCGCCGTGCCCTCCTCCGTAAAGGAGCGCACAACAGCTCCGCTCGTGGGGTGGGCATAGTCGATCCAGAGGAAGTCCTGCAGCAGGCCGACCGCACGCAAGTCACAAAGGCGGGAGCGGATGTCATCCGCGGTGGCGCCGTGTCCGAAAATAATTACGTTCGTCATTAGAAGGTGTCATCCAGGTCGTTGAGGTTGAATTCCGGAGCGAGGTCCTGGCCAAAGCCAGAATCGGAGCTGCGCACCTGCGGGGCAGGCTGGGCGACGGGGTTCTCCGCCACCGTCTTGGCCTGATTCAGGTAGTTGCGGATGACCGGGACCATTTCGATGACGTCCAGTGCTAGGTCACGGTAGTACGGCGTATGCGAGGCGACCTCGCGGGAGCGTACCTCCGCAAAGGGCTTTTCCTTACGTCCCTGTCCCGGCAAGGAGTTGGTGTGGCCCGGCACAAAGTGGTCCGCACCGCGGGCGAACTTATCCAGCTCCTCCACGAAGGATTCATAGCGGTCTTGGATGGAGGTACCCATAACACCGCGGTTCGGGGCTTCGCCGGAAGCCAAGAACTGCGCTAGGCGGTGGACCACCGGGTGGGTGGCTGCACCGGAGTGGGCGAAGTCTAGGCCGTCGTCGAAAAGCCCGCGCAACAGCTGGTACGGGTAGAGCGAGGAAGCGAATCCGTAGCGTCCAGTTTCCTGCACCTTGGCGTAGGCGATGAAGATGGACTCCAGAACCGAAGGCATCCAGTCGGACTTCTTGATCATGCGGCGCGGCGAGATAAGCAGCGGATCCGGGAAATCAACCCAACCATTCACGCCACCATCCGTGTCATCGAAGATGTGGGCCGCCGCATTGGCTGCATCGGCGTTGGAGATGTAAACGCGGCCGGTAATGCGTCCGATGATCCAGCCGGCCACCATGGCCTGGCGCTCCGTCTTCGTCAGCGGCAGGGCTGCTGGCAGCGGGCGGGTGCGGCGCTCCGACCACCAGGAACCGTCGAAACTGTCCTGCTTCTCGATGTCCTTGGCGATGTAGTTAAACATGGACGAGAAGACGATCGGCGAGTAGTTGGGGTAGGAACCGAAGATCTCGATGTGCTGCACATGGTCCGACATGTTCAGCGAGTTGCGCAGAGCCACCGTGGAAGGCCCGTCAATCTCCGGGCGGCTGAGCACCGACTCCAGCTGGGAGGCGATGCCGGTCTCCGCAGAGCCCAGCTCCGCAAACGGGATATCGGAGAAGGAGTAGGTGTACTGCACGGACTTGCCGTGGATGCGCTGAACCATGTCATCGTTAACAGCGGCCAAAGGGCGGGCATAGCTCAGGGCCAGCTGGAAAGCCTCGACGAACCGGCGCTGACGCTGCGCGTGCTCGACCTCGTTGATATCCGGGGTAAGAGTGAGGTAGCGGCGCAGATCCACCGAGTTGAACTTCTGGAACTCATAATCACGGCGATTAATCCACTGGCGCGAGCGCTCCAGCAAATCAGTTGGGCGAATCTTGGCGCGGTAGTGCGCGCGCTGGGATTCGCGGGATTCACCACTTTGCGGATGGCGCGAGAGGTACTTGGACACCCAGCCAGCACGGTTGGAGTAAGCATCATTGGTGCGCTTCTGCGGAGCCAGGGTGTCATTCGGCGCCTGGGCTGCATCAAGCGATTCCCACTCACCGCGGATGACCGCACGCACCGCAAAAGGATAAGCCTGCTCGTAGTTAGTGACATCCGAGGTGGACTGCTGGCCCTGGATGGTACGCAGCATCTGGTCCCGGTAGTCCGAGATGAAGCTGTTGACGTCGGTCAGCATGATTTCGTTCTCGGCACCCTTGAAGCGGGTTTCCACGACCTCATCGAGCTCCGTCGGCCACGAGTTGACCTCGTCAGTGCGGACGTCAGCCAACTTGTTGGTCTCCGGGCGCTTCGACACGGCCTTCTCCAGCACCGCGTGGGCATCTCCCAGCTCGCGCTTGAGGTGGAAGAGGTTCTCATCGGCGTAGTCCTGCAGGACATCCTTGAGCAGGTGAGCAATGGCCATGAGCGCGTAGCTGTAGAACTGGTTGAAATACAGGCCCATCAGAGCGTTAACCGTAGGAGTCGGGTCCGTCATCTGGCCCTTGCCGGTCAACGGGCTGAGGATAGGGTCCGCGCCTTCTGGCTTCGCCAGCACGCGGGTGTTCTGGTAGTAGCCGGAGTATTCGGAGAGGCGCGGCAGGAGGCGGTCGGAGTTGGTGAGCACGTCCGTGATCTTGGAGAGCATCTCGCGCACATAGGGCACGCCCACCGCAGCGAGCTCCGACTCTACGGTGGCGAGGACACCATCGCTGAAGAAGTTGGCGTAGCGGTAAACAATGTCATAGGCGGCATTGTTCAGAACAGATGCGATGGCCTGTTCATTGCGAGGATCGGCCATGTTTCCCTCGAACTCTTCACGCCATTCGTTGACGTTACGGCCCTGGCCCACCGGAATGAAGTTCTGCAGGTGCTTCGTAGCACTATCCGCGGCCTGCTGGGCCTGGCCACCAAAGACGCTGTTGAGCCAATTCCACACGCTGCCGCTATCAATCTGGCCGCCTTGTGCCCAGGAGGGATCAAGCGTCATAGAGCTAAAGGCCTTGGGCAGACGCTCCTCCAGCTTCTTAGCAATCTGCATCTCGCCGGCCTCGGGGTTCTGCGGGTCGAGGTGCCCGTTGAAGAGGCGCTCGAAGGCGCTGCGGGCAAGACGCTGGGAAGAGTATTCGGCAAAGCGGTCGCGGCCCATCGAAACCTGGGCATAACCCAGCGAACCCCAGGGCAGGCGCCCCCACGGCGTCCCGTCTGGGCGATCCCAGCCGAAGAAGCGGCGGCCGCCGTCACCGGCCGGAGTATTGGTCAGCGCGTAGGACACGAGGTTATCGCTGGCCTTGGTGGAAGCCATCAACCCCGCCAACGCGCGGCCCAGGCCGCGATAGATGGACATGGCGGAACCATCGCCGAAGCGAGCGCTGGTGGTGCCCATCTTGGAACCGATGGGGAAAATACGGCCGAAGGTCTGCCCCTCCGGCGGGGTGCCCATGTCGAAGGCCTCGAAGATGGCGCGGTCATGCTCGTAGGCATTACCCATTTGCGCGGCGACGACCTCACCGAACATGGCCAGCGAGTTCGGCCATGCACCGGCCATGTCATCCGCCTTGTTATCGGCGAAGATCTCCGGGGTGTACATGAAGATGAGGGTGCCTTGTGGGTTCACATTCGGGATGGTGGTGAGCACACGGCACACGTCCAGGAACATCGAGGCGCCCGCGCCACCCGCCATGGAGGAGACAACGAGGACAACCGGCTGGGAATCACCGGTATCGGAATCCAGCTTGGTCTGTTTGTAGTTAAGACGGTTGAGCTCCTGGATCGCCTCCTGCGTGAACATCTCATCCACCGCTTCCTTAAGCGACTGGCGGATCTTCTTGAGATTCGGCAGCGTCAGCATGCGGCCAATCGCGCGATACTGGCCGGCACCATCAGCCAGCTTCACGTCGTTGGTGGAGGGGTTGCGCGTGGCCCACGTTGCAATCTCACCGAGCTTGCCGGCACGGCCCAGGGTGCTGGACACGCCTTCGTCGAAGGAGTTGTAGTTCTGGCGGGCACCAATGCCCACGTAGTGACCACCGTTCTGGGTAACATTCGGCAGCTTCTGCGGTCCAGCCTCCTCTTCGAGCGGCACGTCGATGTTGACGAACTGCCATGCCTTGGGCAGCTCGGTCATGTCCGGGTCAATGCTTCGCAGCTCGGCCTTGAGCTGATCCATCATGAACGCCAGTGTCTTGGCGCCGGAGCCACCGCAACCGACGACGAGGAACTTCTTCATCTTTAACTACCTTTCGAAGGGGAGGTTCGCTTCTGTGCTGTTTATGGCTGTTGTGTACTGCTCTACCGGCTTAGCCCTGGGAGCCGAATCCCGGGCTTGGGGGCCAGCCGCCGTTGGTACCAGGGTTACCAGGATTACCCGGGCGCTGCTGGCCTGGTTGCCCAAAGCCAGTGCCACCGCCAAACCCGGTGCCACCGCCAACGTTTGGCGTTCCGCCGAAGCCGGGGCGTCCCGACCCGTTCGCACGCCCTTGCTGGCTGTGAGGTGACGGGCCGGAAGGCTGGGACTGGCCGAATCCACCGGGCTGCTGTGCGTGCTGCTGACCGCCAGGGCGGGGAGCCCTAGGTTGCGGAGCACCCTGCTGCGGTCCACGTTGCGGCGGCGGACCGCTCGGTGGCTGCGAGCCAGGCTGGTTCTGCTGGAACGGCTGCCCCGGTTGGCCGGACTGCGGCGGTGTCTGTACGTTGTCAGCCTTTTCGGGCTTCTCGGCAGGGAATTCGACCTGGTCAAAGAGCTGCAGAGCCTGGCGGCTGATCTCCTTCGACATCTCGTCATACGCGCTGGCCTGGGCCAGCGTATCGATGGTCATGACAATCTCACCGGAATCGCGGTCCTTCTCGTTGCCCACGAAGAACCACGTGTTCTGCACCGCAAGCGGCAGAACTGCCCGGTAGCCGGACTTCTTGCCCTTGCCGGAAATGGTGCCATCGCGCTGGACCTCCACGTGGGCGGCGGTAAACGGGCTCAGCCCCATCTTTACCTTGGCATCGTTGCTGCCCAAGCGAGCAGAGCGTCCGGTGGTCTCTACCGGAACAGCGCCCTGGAACTCTTCCTTGGACACCGCGAACGGGCGACCATTGTCGGTGCGCACGAGGTTAGCACCCTCGCGGCGTACCGGGATGGTCTTCGCAAACATTCGGGGCTTTTCCGGAATACGGCCGCTAACCCACTTCATGAGGTACAAGATAGCCAGCGGAATCAGCAGCGCAAGCAACACCGCGAGGACAAAGGAGAGGCCGAAAGCGGACTTGCTCAATGGCGCGGTCATGGAACCCTGCAGCGTCAGCGGCAGCTCCATTTGCTGGTTATCCTCGGCAGACTGCAGGTTGATCACCGGATCCACGCGCAGCGGGCCATCCGCCATTTCTTCAACGCTCAACGTCACCGGGATGGTCGCCTTTTCGTCCTTGGAAAGCTCCAGCGCGGAATCCTCCGAGTTGTGCTTGGAGCTCACCGCAACGGCAGGAACTCCCGAGGGGAGCATCCCGTCAGCGGAATCCACGGTCTGGTCTGCTACCCACACCTTGCCGGGGCCGGTCACCGGGACGTCGACAGTAACTTCTTTCTCCGTCATGGTGATCGTCTGCGCCGAGCCCACCGTCGGCATATTGACCGGGGTAACCGTCAGCGGCGTTTCCGCGTTGATGGGGTCCAGCTTCGAACCCGGGCGCTCACCTGTGTCCTTAGTGGTAATTTCCACGCGGGTCACGAGCTGACCGGATGCTGCGTTTTCCACCTTCTCCAGCGGAATGTCTACTGGCTGCCCATCGGTGATGGGGGCATTGTCCACGAGGGTAACCGGAGAACCATCCTCCGGTATGAACTCCGCATGAAGGGTTCCCTGGCCCTCCAGCGCACGGGGCTCGCCGTGGCCATCGACCAACTGCCCCTTCAATACCTGGTCAGAGTTGATGCCGCCTTCTACCTTGGCGCCATCTTCCGTCTTGAGGTCCAGGTTAAGGCCCGGCACCATGACAACGGATGCGAGGTACTCGCCTTCGGTCCCCTCAGCCACTTTGTAGCCAAAAGTCCACGCGCCTGCCCAGGAATCGCCGTCCTTTTCCATCGCGATATCAACCATGCCCGGCAGCTTGTTGTTCTCCGTCACGGAGACCTTCGCACCGGCAACCTTCGTGGTATCCGGCTTGAGTTCCACGGTTTCGCCATCGGGGCCCGTCAGAGTTGGGATGAGATCGTCCTCACCCACCGAGTTCTTCGGTACTGCTGACAAACGCACAGGGGATACGGAGTCATCGAGGACGAAATCAAACTGGTCTTTGAAGTTGCCGTCCTTGGTTACACCACCCGAGGTGGGGATGAGGTTACGGAAGGCCGCGAACAGTGCTGCCGGGTCCTCACCCGCGTCGAAGAATGCACCGTTCGGCGCACCCTGGCCGCAGTCTTCCCCCTCCGCCATGCGGGTGAGCTGGCGGACCTGGTCCTGGGCTTCCGCCGCCGGAACGAGTCCCACGTTAAAGAGGCGGATATTGGAGTTACGGAAGGCGGTGACAGAGGAATTGACCTCACACAGCTTGTCCTGTGCACCCTGGAGATCGTTGGCCTCGGCGTCGGTGTAGTACTTGCCATCGGTAAAGAACACGATGCCGCGGCAGCTACTTCCTTGGTGAGACGCCAGTTCCTTTAACGCGCCTTTATAAGCCGCGCCGTAGTTGGTTTCGAGGTCCGCTACGCGGTCCTCCTTGCGGAACTTGTCCAACTCCCCCTGCAGGGCATCACCGTTTCCGGAGACATTGGTCCACCCGCCGTACTCAGCCGGATCGCTGTAATAGTCAGAACCAAAGCCAGCGAGTTTCACGTTGATGTCTGCGCCGTTATCTTCCCCGAGGTGTGCCAGCTGCTTCACGATGTCCCCCGTGGCATCGACGCGGAAGGCATCGGCGTCCGTCGGCTGAGAGCCTTCATAGCCCACCAACGACGCTGATTGGTCAAGAACAAAAAGCAGGTCCGCAGACTTCTCGCTGGCAATACAGGAGCCGAAATCGGACAGGTTCTTTTGCGAAACCTCAGAGAGCGAGGATTCGGAACCGATTCCCTCAGGGCGTTCTTCCGGCTGAGCTTCTGGGGCTTCAGGGGCCGCAGGGGCTTCCGGAGGCGGCGGAGCGTCCTGCGCTACCGCGCCTAAGCTGCCACCGAATCCAGCGATTGTCACCGCCGCGGATAGGGCAAGTGCACGAGTGAGTTTCTTCATTAGGCGCCAACCGCCTTTCCTACGTAGAAGGCGATTTCCACCGCAGCAACAATGACAAGGACAAAGCTTCCACCCATAATGACGCGGTAGAGCAAGGTTTGCGTCGTATCCTCAATATAAAAGGTCTCAGCCTGGCGCTGCGTGTTCTTCAGCGTGTACAAGCCCAAGAGGATGAAGGACACGATTCCAGCCAAGAGCCATCCCCCGATTGCCAGGCCAAAGAAAAGGCCCTCCGTCGGAGCGGCGAGCAGCGGCGCAAGAATCAACAGGATCAGCGCGATGACCGCGGATACGCCAGCGGCAATGAGCAGCGGCCACGGCCCCTTCGTTGGGCTCGTCGGTGTTGCCACCTGACGGCGGTAATCCGGCGCGGGCGAGGAATCACCGAAACCATCCGGCGAGCCCGGCGCGCCAAAGGAGCCGCCCGCGCTCGAACCGGAGTTAAAACCCGGAGAGGGCTTCTGCGCAGGATTCTGGGAAGGATTCGGGGCGCCAAAACCGCCGAAGCCCCCAGCCCCAGTGGGCGAGCCAAACCCGGAGCCAGAACTAGGTGCGGATCCTGCACCTGGCCGGTTAGCACCTTGGGGCGGGCGCCCGCCAAACTGTGGTGAGGAGCCTGGGGAACCAAACGTCATATCGATGACCTTCCCTTGTACGAAGTTGGGCCACCGGCAAACCTGGTGCCTCCCCCATCTAGCGACGCAGAAGGTAGAAGATCAGCCGGAAAGCTCTAAGGACTAGAAACCAAGGTAGTCGCACCCCCTGACACGACATGCCTGTCACGAGCCTCGGACTTCGAACGCCCCGAATCTCTTCGAGCACGCACCGCGGCACAATAGACAGGAAACGTTCAGGGAACACGAAAACACTGCAAGCAAAAGAATGCCATACTACGTGCATTTTTTCTGCCCAGTTTGCAGATTTTGATGGGCGAAGCGCTGGAACCACGGCAAAGAAACAACCCGTTCCGCTGCCTTTTCCCAAGGAACAGCCGGGCAAGGGAGTGCTCCCCACGTGAACCCAATTAAACTCCCTATTTCTAGTTCCCCTAGTTTCGTGGAAAAATGCTGTGCCATGACAACTCAATCGGCAACCGCAACCACCACAAACGGTGGCGAGAGCATCCGATTCATCCCGGTACATTCCACTTTGTACCCGTGGCTGGTCTCGGTGTTCGTCGTTACCTTCCTCATCTCGAACATCAACGCCACGAAGGGCGTCCAACTCGGCCCACTCATCACCGATGGCGCCTTCTTCCTCTTCCCTCTCGCCTACATCGTGGGCGATGTCCTCTCCGAATGCTACGGCTTCAAGTCCACCCGCCGCGCCGTCTACATCGGTTTTGCCATGGCTCTTTTGGCCGCGGTTTCCTTCTACATTGCGATCTGGCTGCCCGCGGCTGACTTCTACGAAGGCCAAGAAGCTTTCGAAGCAACCCTCGGCCTCGTGCCGCAGATTCTCGCCGCCTCCCTAGCCGGATACCTCGTGGGCCAGCTGCTCAATTCCTTCACTTTGGTGAAGATGAAGGCCCGCACCGGCGAAAAGGGCCTCATTGCCCGCCTTGTTACCTCCACCGTCGTCGGCGAATTCGGCGACACCCTGCTGTTCTGCGCCATCGCAGCACCCGTCATCGGCATCGATTCCTTCAGTGGCTTCCTGAACTACGTCATCGTGGGCTTCCTCTGGAAGACCGCCTGCGAGGTCATCATGCTTCCGCTGACCACGCTGGTTATCTCCTGGGTTAAGCGCCGCGAGGATTACGCACCTATCGACGAGGCCGAAACCTCTACGGCAACACAGCCTCAGTAGCAGCGACCCGTCCCGAATCCCCCCTTGGCACGCACTGTGCTGAGGGGGTCTATTTCTCTCTTCCCTTCACCCAACTTGCGTAATACGATGCATTCACAAGAGCAAAGGAGAATAAATGGCTGCATGTGAAGGCCGTCCGAAATCTGCTTCAGCCCGTGCAGCACTTTTGGAACGGGTCGAAGACTACTACGACCTTCAGGAACTGCGCACAGCAATGGCAGAGGATTCTGGCGAGCGGTTTAATCTTGATGAGGTATTAAAGGACATCGACGATGCATAAGCATCTACGAACTCCCCTCCTCCCCGTCCTTGGCCTAGCCACGACCCTAAGTCTTGTGGCGTGTTCGGGTACGGAAGAAGAGTCGTCGCCCGAAACGACGAGCCACGCGGCACCGGAAACGACGACGGTGAGCAGTGAGGCGTCGCCAAGCGCAGCACCCAGCACCACCCCTACCCCGCCACCACTCAATGAGGGCCCAGCACCCGCACTGACCGGCACGTTTGAGATGGAAGGCCCGGCCACCATCACGGGCGCTACCTACGATTCAATGCCCTTCGTTCTGCCCCTCAACCCCGCTGGGCCACAGGAGACCATGGTGCGCTGGGTACAAGACTGGGGTGAGTCACCCGCCACGGCAGAACAGGGCACCACCTACGTCTTGGGCCATGCCTGGGGCCAGCAGAAACTGGTATTCAACCCCTTCTCCGAGGTGGTCACCGCCAACGTCGATCTGAGCAACCCCACCACCGTGGAGGGTCTCGACGGGGCGCAGGTGCAGCGCTTTGCGACGCCCGTCCTCAACGGCTCCCACATCCGCATGACCTCTGAGGGTGGTGCGGGCCGCGAGTGGATTGTCGATAACGCTTTCCTGGTGGGCAAGGAACAGCTAGGAAGCGACGCGGACCTGATGAATACCGAGGTTCCCGGGCGCATCGTACTCATCGCCTGTGCGGTAGACGGCGCAACAGACTTGGAGTACAACGTCATCGTCACCGGTCACTTGGCGTAATAGCGCCCCAGGAATTCATCGCGGTAGGCCTCGTAATAGCCGCCGTCGATCGACGCCCGGATGTTATCCACCAAGCGGATCATGAACTCCAGGTTGTGGATGGTGCACAGCGTGCCCGCCAGGAATTCCTTGGCCTTGAGCAGGTGGTGGATGTAGGCGCGGGAGTAGTTCTCCGAGACGTAACCGCCGAATTCCTCGTCCACGCCAGCAAAGTCCCGCTTGAAGCGCGCATTGGTGAGGTTCAGGCGCCCGTCCAGGGTGTAGACGCCACCGCGGCGCGCCAGGCGGGTCGGCGCCACGCAGTCGAAGGTATCCGCACCCGCCTCCACCGCGGTGAACAAGTCATCCGGTTCGGAAATGCCCAGCAGGTGCCGGGGCTTATCGACGGGCAGCTCATCGCACACCCAGCCCACAATCGTTCCCAGGTTCTCCTTCTCCAACGCGCCACCGATGCCGAAGCCACCGAATCCGCGACGGCCATTCGCCTCGGCGTGATCGGAAAGCTCCACCAGCCCGCGCGCGGCCTGGCGCCGCAGGTCCTCGTATTGCGCGCCCTGCACCACGCCCCACAGGGACTGGCGCGGTTTCTGCGGACCGCGAGCAAGCGTCAAGCGGTCGTGCTCATCCAGGCAGCGCTGCGCCCAGCGGCGCGTGCGCTCCACGGATTCCTCCTGGTACGTGCGGGTATCCACCAGGGTGGTGAGCTCATCGAAGGCAAACATGATGTCCGCGCCCAGGCCATGCTGGATCTGCATGGAGACCTCCGGGGTAAAGCGGTGGGAGGAGCCGTCGATGATGGATTTAAAGTCCACGCCGTCCTCATCCACCTGTGCCATGCGTTCCTTCTTGGCCGCACGAATATCAGAATCCGTCAGCTCCGCCACGTCCATGGCCAACACCTTCTTGAAACCCACGCCGAGGGACATGACCTGGAATCCGCCCGAGTCGGTGTAGGTCGGCCCATGCCAGTTCTCGAAGGTAGCCACGCCACCAGCCTCATCCACGATGTCGTGGCCCGGCTGCAGGTAGAGGTGATAGGCGTTGGACAGGATGGCTTGGGCGCCGGTGGCCCGGATCTGTTCCGGGGTCAGCGTTTTCACAGTGGCCTTGGTGGCCACCGGGATGAAGGCCGGGGTTTGGATATCACCGTGCGGGGTATGGATAACGCCGGTGCGGCCGTGCTTTCCCGGTTGTGCTGGACCGCTCAAGTCCAGCTCCTTCTTCACGTCGAAGGAAAGATCGGTCTCAAGCTGCGGCTTAGGGTGAGTCATAGGGAACTATTCTACGGGCTGCGCTGCCTTATCCTCTGCTTCACGGGATGCTGCCGCGTGTTTGCGCTCCCATTCTTCCTCGAGTGCGGTGCCCTCGATGTCCAGCTGCGGGATCAGCTTGTCCAGCCACTTCGGCATCCACCAGGTGGTGTGCCCCATGAGGAACATCGTGGCGGGGACAAGCGACATGCGGACTAAGAAGGCGTCGAAAAGCACGCCCGCTGCCAGCGCGAAGCCGAAGATCTGGATGAAGGGCAGGGGCTGGCTGATGAACGCCACGAAGACGGAAATCATGATGATGGCCGCAGCTGTAACCACGCGGGCACCGGCGGTAAAGCCGGCGATGGTGGCCTCGTCGTTGGCGTTGTATTTGCTGTACTGCCCGCCGCTGCCCTGCGGGAAGCGGGAGAAGTGCTCGCGCATGCGGGTCACCAGGAAGACCTGATAGTCCATGGCCAGGCCGAAGGTCACGCCGATGAGGAAAATGGGCATGAAGGAAATCAGCGGGCCCGGCGCGGGCACCAGGCCGGTGAGGCCGTCCTGCCACACAAGCACGGTCAGGCCGAAGGCGCCGCCGACGGAAAGCAGGAAGCCCAGGCCCGCGACCAACGGCACCAAGACGGAGCGGAATACCGCCAAGAGCAGGATAATGGCCAGGCCCACAACGATGGCGAGGTACGGCCCCATGGCCCCTTCAAGGCGCTCGGTGATATCGAGCTGCACCGCGGTCAGGCCCGTCATGCCGATCTCGGCGCCGGTGGCATCCTCCAGCTCCGCGCTAGCAGTACGCAAGGCGGAGGCGGTGCCAATCGTGGCCTCGTCGGTCGGCGCCGTGGTGGGGCTGACCATGATCTGCGCGGACTTCATGTCTTTGCTCACGCCGACGAGCTGGGCGTGCTTAACGCCGCCCACCTGGTTGAGGCGCTGCACGGAATAGATGAAGGAAGAAAGAGCAGCCTTCTTCTGCTCATCTTCTTCGCCTTCTTGGCCCTGGATATAGGGCTGCAGTGCCGCGGATTCCGGGTTGGCATTGGCGCCATCCACGATCACCAGGAAGGGGCCGTTGATGCCGGGGCCAAAGCCTTCGGAGAGCAGGTCCGCTGCCTTGCGCTGGGTGGTATCCGGGTTGGAGGTGGTATCCGCCGGCAGGGCCAGCTCCATGTGCAGGACCGGGGCGGTCAAAGCTCCGAGGCCGAGCACCACCAAGGCCATGACGATGCCAGGGGCGCGCTGCACCGTGCGCACCCAACGGTTGCCCATCGTTGCTTTCGTGCGGCGCGGGCGGCGCTTCGTGGGGTTGCCTGCCACGCCGGGGATGCGCCCGGCGAAGGCCTTATCACCGAGCAGGCCCAGCATCGCAGGCACCAAGGTCAGCGCCACGAGCACTGCCATGAAGACTGTACCCGCAGCGGCCAAGCCCATGGCAGTGAGGAAGCTAATGCGCGCCACGAGCAGAGCGAAGAGCGCGATGAAGACCGTCGCGCCGGCAAAGACAACCGAGGAACCCGCTGTGCCAACGGCCATGCCGGCGGCATCCGGCCCATCCATGCGGGAGCGCTCCTGCCGGTAGCGCGACATGATGAACAGCGCATAGTCGATGCCCACGGCCAGGCCAATCATGACGGCCAGCACCGGGGTGAGGTTGTTGAGCTCAATCCAGTGGGTAGCGATCATGACACCCATCGCACCCAGGCCCACGCCCACGACCGCAGAGATAAGTGGCATGCCCGCGGAGGCCAGCGAACCAAAAGTAATAATGAGAACGATAAACGCCACGGCCAGGCCGATGACCTCAGAAATCGAATTGACCTGGATCTCATCACCGAAGCCCGCGCCGCCGGCCTCTACTTCCAGCCCCGCCGCGCGGCCGATATCCATGGCCTCATGGACCACGTCTTTATCCGCGGGGTCCACCGAATAGGGGCTTTCCGCATCAAAGTCGAAGGTGGTGTAGGCAATCGTCTCATCGGCATTGACCATGGCCAGGTTGTCGGCATCCGCCCGCGCGGTCTCCTCCGGCAAACCCATGGAGGTGAACTGCTCGATGACCTGCTGCTGAAGTGCTGGCGATACGTCGAGCGGGTTACCCCAGCGCTGCTGGCTGCCCTCTGGGATATCAAGGCCTTCAGCAATGTGGTGCACCACATCCTCGACAGCTTCTTTGTTCTGCGGATCGCTGAGCTTCTGCCCTTCCGGGGCCTTGAAGACGAGGTTGACCGACGGCGCATTGGCCGGGTTACCGTTCTCGGGGAAGAGCTCCACCGCGCGGCGGGTGGCATCAATAGCGGGCGTGCCGCTGATGGAGTACTCCGTGGTCATCGGCTTCATCAAACTCAAGGTCGCTCCGCCTGCAGCCGCCACGATGAAGATCCAGGCGATGATGACCTTCCATCGGTTGATGTAAGACCAGCGGCCTAGGTGGTAAAGCAGCTTTGCCACGGAAATTCCCCTTCACATGCGCGATTATTGCTCGCGGAAGCTTTGGTGGTGGACATGAATGTGCACCAGTTTAACCAGTTGGGCTGTGAAGCCCTAACGGTATCGCACGCCCAGCTGGGCACCAGGATGAGATGAAAGCGCCGCGAAAAGAATCATTCCAAGCGGGGTACCGGCAGTAAAGACCAGCAGATCCTTCGCAGCGAACTGGTGCACTAGACCATCATCCCCCAAAGTCTTTCCTAGGAAATCCCAAGCAATACTAACTACAGTCCCAAGACCAAGGGCTTTCCGTCCGCTTAGATGAAGACATCGCATGAGCAAACGACAAGCCGCTTAAGCCAGTTCAACGGGAGTAGGTATATCTTGACCTCGTTAGAGGACCACCACCTTCGGTTTGATCCTGTCATCTCCAGAACCCTAAGTTTGACGGGCGATTCATCGAAATTGGAAGTGATGGCTAAGACATTCCTCGCGGTGTCTGCTCCATTCCTCGAAGAGATTCCTCCGGAAATCATTAATCGACTTAGAGAATCCGAGTTCTCCAAAAATCTCGAGAGCGCGGAGCGATGGCTCAAGGCGAGTGATGAGAGAACCCATCAAGCACAAATAGACCAAGAACCAGATGAATTGATTATCCACTATGGCAAGGTATCTGCCCTTGCAGAGGCTGCTTGCTGCATTGACCCATCCAATGTGGACAAACAAAATTTGTTCTACTTCTTGATGAGCCTGAGCTCGGTGGTCGTCGATCCACAAGTAATCATGGCTAGACAATTCAATGAGGCCTAAGCTCGCACATAGCCAATTGCACACCTGCGATGTGTACCTACTTCATTACAAAGGAACAGCACCCTCAGCCATATCTGCAGTACGTGGCGAACGCGCCACGGGCAAGAACGACGCAACGGCTGCGACTACCAACGCAGCTGCCAAGGCAACCGCCGCAACACCAGGATGAGAAGAAAGTGCCGCGAAAAGAATCATTCCAAGCGGGGTACCGGCGGTAAAGACCAGCTGATCCTTTGTAGCGAACTGGTGCACCAGACCATCATCCCCCAAAGACTGCCCGAGAGAATCCCACGCAATGCCTGCCGCAGTCATCAACAAGGACGCAGCAGCACCAACTGCGGCGATGAGCACGAAGACAGAGGAGAATGCCAAAGCCAGGATCTGCCCGGCCAGAAGAATCAGCATCAGGATTTGCAAGGTGCTAAAACGCACCCGATCTAATGCCTTCAGAATTGTTGCGGCTGAGCCAAGCAGCGAACCGACCGCAAGCGCAGTTGCCATAAACCCCCACGACTTTTCGTCGAAAGTATTCATAATCCATGTAGGTCCAGCACTTCCCAGGAAGCCGTTGACAACTGCCGCGACCAGCCAGGTGCCGAGCCCTACCCGCACCCAGCTCGGGAGCGTTGGAGACGTAAGAGGCTCGTTCGGACTCGATGAACCTGCGCTGTCCGGTCCTGGTTCAGCCGCGGCGCTATTAGAGTTTTCGCCTGCTGGTTCTCTGCGTACTGAGAGAAACGGAAGAACAAAGAGCATGGCTACGAGGAAAGTGGCGCCGTCGATAAGCAATACCGTGTTAAATCCCAAGGTGAGCACTGCCGCTGTACCGATGAGGGGGCCGGCGATAAACAGCACATCACCGAGCATCGACAGGGTTCCGTTGACGCGGGTGCGCTGCTCATCGGAAAACAGCTGCGACAAGAGGCTAAACCTTGCTGGCCCAAAGAATGACGAGGCACAACCGTACACGCAGCTTGAGAGCGCGAACGCAGCAATGGAATCGCCACGAGCAACCACCCACGCCACGAGTCCCCACTGCGCCAACATCCGAACGACATCACTACCCAGCATCCAGGTCACTGGCCGGTGTGGTGGCGGCAGCTTTCGGACCACTAAAGAACTGACGAAGCGGCCCGCCCACAGCGCGATAAGCACCACCGTCAAGCCGCGCCCCGACGGATCTACTCGGTGTGCTTGCAGTGCAAAAGCAATCGGGATGAGGCCGTCACCCAACCCGGAAACGACAGCTGCTGCGAAGACAAGCGAGAACGTAGATCTGAAAGAAAGACTATTCATCAACCTCAACATCTTATAGTGTTACACATCATAGTATTCCCGCATAGAGAGTCAGGACACCCCCTGCCCCACCAGAGTTTTATCCGCTGAAGTGCTCTAGGAGACCCCCATGTCTACTTTCGTCATCGTTGCCATCGCGGCCATCCTTCTCATTTCTATCCCAGCAGGCATGATGAGCCGGCGGATTCACAAACGCACGGAAGACCACGACCCCGAGGCACGCCAAGCCGCGCTAGATTTCCAAAGAGATGTTGATAGAGGGCGGGCCGGCTTCTAAAACACAAAAAGACCGGCACCCCAGAGCTAAAAACTGGAGTGCCGGATCTGGCGGTGGCGGCGGGATTTGAACCCGCGGTTGGGGGTTACCCAACAATCGCTTTCGAGGCGATCACCTTCGGCCGCTCGGACACGCCACCGCGTTCCAGATTACGGGAGTCATCCCGAGCGACAAAATCGCTGCCCACACCACGCGGCGCGGACAGCGATTCAGCTAGATGAGGCTAGGAATTAGTCCTTGAGGTTACCGATAACCTCGGTGGCCTTATCCTTGACGCCCTCAACGGCGTCGGAAGCCTTCTGCTTAGCCTCGGAGGTGACCTGGTCGGCCTTGCCCTCGTTCTCCAGCTTCTCGTTATCGGTCAGGCCGCCAGCGGCTTCCTTAGCCTTGCCAACGAACTCGTCCTTCTTGTTCTCGAAATCACCCATGGTTTTCTCCTTACTCTCTACTTCTCTCACGTGGGACTCTCTACTTCTCTCACGTGGGCCACCAAGCCTACACCCGAACTGGAAGGCGGCTCCGGGGCCACTAACCCGCTCAGGGGCTAAGCGCCGCTGCCGCGAAGACCCCCGAAGAAGCCCGTGAGCAGCTCCGCGCACTCCTCCTCCAGCACGCCGCCGCGTACCTCGGGAACGTGGAGGGCACCGGGGGCGCGGAGGACGTCGACAAGCGAACCGCACGCCCCCGTCTTCGGCTCAAAGGCACCAAAGACTACCGAAGACACCCGGGAAGCCTGAATCGCGCCAGCGCACATCGCGCAGGGCTCCAAGGTGACAACCAGCTCGCAGCCTTCCAGCCGCCAGCCATCGCCATACACTCGCACCGCTTGGCGGATGGCTTCCACCTCTGCGTGTACTGTTGGGTCATCCAGCTGTTCGCGGCGATTAACGCCGGTGGCGAGTTCGTTGCCGGAGGCGTCGTAAAGCACGGCACCCACAGGGATATCCCCCGCCGGCGTCGTGCGCGCGACCTCTAAGGCGCGGCGCATGCGGGCCTCCGCGCGCACCAGCCCCTCCGCTGGTTTAAGAATCATCCGAGTCAAGGCCGTCGATGAAATCCTCTAGCTCATCGCCAAAGCCCAGCTCGCCGGCGATGCGCAGGAGCATGTCAGAAGGCCAGTCCTCATCGTTATCGATGATGTAGCCCAACTGGTTCTCATCGAGGCCGAGGTCAGCGAAGATATCGAAATCGCCGTCACCGTAGGGGTCGGCGTCCTCCCACTCGTCCTCGTCCAAATCCGGGATATCGATATCGCGCAAGTCCAGGAAATCCGCGGCGAAGTCGTCTTCGGAGGCGTAGGTGGCGTCGGAAAGCAGCATGCGCACATCCCCCGGAACCGGGCGCACGACGACGAAATAATCATCTTCCACGCACAGCAGCGCGAATGCCGCCCCCTCGGAACGCAGGTTGCGCACCGCTTTGATGGAGGTGTTGACGTCGGTGAAGTCATCCTTGAAAGGGCGAATCACCCAGCCGCCTTCGGCACTGGCAACGGTGATGGCAAAGGACAGATCGTCGTGGCTCATACCTCGTCAGATTAGTCGGGTTGTGCCACAATTGTCACCGTGAGTTCTCAAGATGTTCAACGCCCCGTCTGCATTATCGGCCTCGGTCTCATTGGAGGTTCCCTCCTGCGTGACCTAGCTGCTGCACGCCATTCCGTGTACGGCTACAACCACTCCACCTCTGGTGCCCGAACGGCCATTAAACAGGGCTACGACGTCACCGATGATCTGCCGGCCATCCTGCACCGGGCAGAGGAAGACAACGCTCTTATCGTCGTCGCGGTGCCCATGGATGCGGTTGCCTCGGTCCTCGACTCCATTCAGGAACACGCCCCGAGCTGCGGCTTGACGGACGTGGTCTCGGTCAAGACCGAGGTGCGCCAGCTCATTGTGCAGCGCAACATGGAGTCGCGCTATGTGGGCGGCCACCCCATGGCCGGGACCTCCAAGTCCGGCTGGGAGAACTCCCACACCGGGCTGTTCAACCGCGCTGCCTGGGTTATCACCTATGACTATGCCGCCGAGTGCGAGGCGCGCGGCGAGCGCATCCCCGCCGAGTGGGAGAACATTTTTGCGGACGTGGTCCGCATGACCCAGATGGTTCACGCGGAGGCAGTTCCGGTGCGCGTGGCTAACCACGATGCCGCGGTCGCCCGCATCTCGCACCTGCCGCACGTGTTGGCGGAGACCCTCGCGGTGGTCGGCGATAATGGCGGCATCCTGGCCCAATCCTTGGCGGCTGGCTCCTTCAAGGACGGCACCCGCGTGGCGGGTACTCGCCCGGACCTGGTGCGCCAGATGTGCGAGACCAACTCGACTGCGCTGGTCCAGGCCCTCGACGAAGCCCTTGAGTTGCTGCAGGATGCGCGCGAATCGCTGGCCTCGGATCAGCCTTCCATCGCCGCGCTTGCCGACGCTGGCTTCCGCGCCCGCACCCGCATCGAAGCCCGCTCCGGTGCTCGCAAGGAATCGGTCTCCCCGGTGAAGATCTCCTCCCGCCCGGTCTTGCGCATGCACCCGGGTGCGCCGAACTGGGTGGCACAGCTGCGCCAAACGGAGTCTTTGGGCGGACGCATCGAAATTTTCTAACCCGTTGGCGAGCTTCCAGCCCTGACCTTCTGCTCTAGCAGGCGGTTCTCAACGGGTTCCCCTCACCTGGTTCCAGTCAAAAGGTTTCTTTGCCCCCAAACGAACCTTCTACCTGGTTAAAGATGGTTTACTTGCCCCAGAGGAACCTTTTGACTAGGGACTTCTGAGTGAAGCCTTTTGTGGGGCGCCATTTGGTGACGGGCTGTGAAGCGGCGTGGGGCTACGTGGGACGCTTAGTCGCGGAAGGTGTCGTCACGGCGCTTGCGGGCTTGGGACTCATCGCGCGTGATGCCGAGCAGCGGGTAACCCGCTAGGCCCACCACGAGGCCCACCGGCAACAACCACAGCATGCCGGAGGCCAGCCACAGCACCACACCAAGGATGGCGCCGGCAATCAGACACGGAACGAGTTTCTCCTTCATGGAGAAACAGCCTAGTTGGTCCGCTTCCCAGCACCAGACTTGCGACTAATCACCCGCGAGAAGATGGCTATCGCGATGAGGCCCACTACCGCAGCAATGCCTGCTGGCCACGCGACGGGCGCGCTGACCTGCATCGTTGCCGGCGGTTTCGGGGAACTGTGGGCGGTGAGGACGCCGTCGGTATCGCGGCCGCTGGTGACGTCCTCGATCCAATCGCGGACCTCGACCACCGACGTGATGGCAGCGCTCGGCGAAGGCAGATCCGGATCCGCGTTCGACGTACCAGCCGTGGCCACACCGACGAGGCGACCGTTAACAAAGAATGGTCCGCCCGAGTCGCCGCCCTGCATGCCCTCACCATTGAGGGACTTCACGTCCATGATGGCAGCCGCAATCATCGGGCCCACTCCCCCAAGCTCACCGGCCGGAATGCTTTCCGCGCCGTCGGGTCCAACAGCGATCTCTGGCATGTCGCCGCCCTCCATCACCTGGGGCGCGTTGGACGAACCAGGGGCGGGAGCGACCATTCCACCGGGAGCAGGCACTGCCATGTCACCAGGAGCCATAGCCTCGGTATCCCCCGGCGCCACCGGCGTCATCTTCTGGCCGGATTCGTCTGGGCTTGCCGGCGGGGTGCCGCCGGATAGCAATTCGCCGACTTCCATCTCGGCCATCGGCAGCTGGCCTTTGCGGGCCATGCGGGAGCTACTACTCCAGCCGTAAAAGTGACCTTTCTCGCCGGCGGTGGGGACCGCATCCGCGAGCTTAGCTGGCTTAATGCCCTCGACGGGCTCGGTCAGGTGCATGAGGCCGGCGTCGATAGTCGGCGAAACAGCCCAGGAGTCCACGTCATAGACGCGAGTGTCCTTGCCCTGGCCAAAGCGGGCCTGCGAGCCCTCGTTGTTGACGGACTCCAAGCAGTGGCGGGCGGTCAGCACCCACTGCTCAGCCACCAGCGTGCCCGTGCAATCGCCAAAGTTGCCGATCTTGCCCATGCGCAGCGCAGCCACGGCAGCGCTTTCCTCCGATTGCGGAGCGGGCTGCGCAAACTCCAAGGCCATGGCCGGCGCAGCGCCTAGCCCCACGACCAGAGAGCTGGCCACAACAGCAGTTATCTTTCGTGCCACCATTACGCGGCCACCTCCTTGATTGCCCAAGCCACGGCCCTCTCGGCCGGGCCCTTTCCACAGAACTTCTTCCACAGCGCGCTCAACAGTAGGAACGCGAGCACAAAGCCCAGTGCCGCCATGGTGTTGTGTAGGGAGACGTGTGCCTGCCAGTAGCGTGCGGTGAGAATGTGCAGGATATAGATGGTCAACGACATCGAGCCCAATGCCGCGAAGGGGAAGGTCAAGCGCGGCAGGTGACGGCCAATGAT
The DNA here is from genome assembly GCF_001814395.1 of Corynebacterium sp. HMSC059E07. NCBI lineage: Bacteria > Bacillati > Actinomycetota > Actinomycetes > Mycobacteriales > Corynebacteriaceae > Corynebacterium > Corynebacterium sp. HMSC059E07. The sequence goes on along the minus strand of NZ_KV816298.1, from coordinate 16,605 downwards.
CAGGCACAGGTGCAGCACCACCGCGGTGACCGCCACGGAGAGAAGGATTTCACCAAGCACGCCCGTATGCCCGGTAAAGCGCAGCCAGCCGGCGATATCCGGGTTAAAGCGCTGCCACAGGCCGATGCCAGTAACGACGACGGCCACCGCGGTCGTGACGATCTGGGTGCGGGTGGGGCGGGTGAGGTAGACGTCGTAAAGCAGCATGCCCGCCACCATGTACGCCAGGAATGCCACGAGGGGGTAGACCTGTGGGAGGGTGTAGGGCGCGTAGAGCACCGTGGCGCCCGCGGTGGCCAGCACGAAGAGCAGGACCTTCCAGACGGTGGCCAGCGGCGGCACCCAGGCGGTGAGAGCCATGGCCGCGCCCATCACGACGAGGACGACCTGAATCTCGCCGCCGACGGGCAACAGCGCCACGCCGATGAGCATGACAATCAGGCCGCGGGCGACCAGCTTGAGGAAGACTCGCAGCGAGTAGTCGCGGGCAAGAATCATCATCGTGGTACCTGCAATGATGGCAAAGCCCGCCGCCGGCAGCCCGGAGAGCACCACTTTGGCGCTCCACACCAGGTTGGCCATGTGCAGAATAATCATCCCGATGATGGCCAAGGAACGAGCAATATCGAGGCCCACTATTCGGGCACGCGCTGACACCTATTCATCTCCTTGCAATTGAAAACGTTTAAAGACCGACCAGTGGCTCTGGCCGGTCTTCTTATTTGTGTGTGTTTTCAGCTCTGCATTTCACTCAGCGCTGCGTGATATGCGTCTCAGCGGCTAAGAGCGATGGCTTTCTCATCTTGCACGAGGTAAATGCGCTCAGGGGTTGCGGAGGCATCGGGGTCCACCTTCACCGTTACTGGTCTTTGAAGAAAGTCAATGAGGGCCCCGTCCGATTGCGGGCCAAAGCAGATGTTGTCTGACATCAAATCCCACGTGATATCAATCTCACTAGCCTCGTTGCTCTCAAAGTGGAAGCCGGCGTTATCGCAGGAGAACTCCAAGTACTGATCCCTAAAGTTCACGTAAAAAGAATCCGGCTGCTGTGCAGACTTCCACTCGGAATTCACCACAAACTCCATCTGCTGTGCATTGGCGGTGACCAGGCCTGCGGGCGTGCTGGTAATAATGTTGCGCTGTGAGGATCCAGCTTCCGCTATGCCTGAGCTTCCCGGCAGCTCCGAGGAGCCAGCAAAAGAGAAGAGGGAGGAAATCAAAAGCAGGATAGCGGAGAGAATCGCTTGAATCATGGGCCAAAGTATAGCCCCAGGTGAAGGATCGGTGTTTGCATTCTGTTTGCACCGTGTTTGCACTCACTTCGGTTTACCTGGGATTACTCGGGGCTACTTTTAGGCGACTAAAACGCGAAGAAACCCCCAGGCTACCCGGTGTTTATACCGTTTAACCTGGGGGTTTAGGTGGTGCGCCCGGAGGGATTCGAACCCCCAACCTTCTGATCCGTAGTCAGATGCTCTATCCGTTGAGCTACGGGCGCAGTCCGTTGGTTTGCAGTGCTTGACGCCGGAGCGTTTGTTCTCTGCTGTGCAACGAGGAATAACTATACCCACACTCCAGAAAACTGACAAATCCCGATGTCAATGCATGTTTTCTACCCAAGAAATGGGCATAGCAATTCACCCCGTGTTCACCTTAAGGAGAGGCTAGACGAGGGTGGCCACTTCGGCGTCGGAAAGCACGGCGTCACGGAAAGCCTGCAGAGTGGACTCGTGGTCGAAGTCGACGCCAATGAGCACGAGCTCGGTGCCGGGAGTGACGCCATTGGCCGCCCACATGGAGGCCGGCATGATCTGCAGGTTGGGACCAGCCTGCTGCCAGGCGTGGGCCACGCGCAGATCGGTATCAATCCAGCAATAGCCCTTCGAACGCACGAGGCCGGTGCTAGCACGCAAGGCCTTGAGCAGGCGCTCGCGGTTAAAAGGACGGTCAGCGCGGAAGACCACCGAAGAAATGCCATATTCCTCGGTTTCGGGGGTGTGCGGGTTAGCCAGCTCCTCCGCGTAGCCATGGTAGGTCGCGGCGGTGGCGGCGTCGTAAAGGTGGGCGTCGAGAACCAACGCGGGATCAATGACACCGTTGGTCACCGGCACGACGCGGGCGCGGGGGTTCATGGCACGCACGGTGGCGATGACACGCTCGGTTTCGGCGGCCTCCACCAGGTCGGTCTTGGTGATGAGGATGAGATCGGCGAACTCGACTTGGTCCACGAGCAAATCGGCAATGGTCCGGTCGTCGCCGGGTGTGGCCTCAATATTCTCAGAAACCAAGCTGCAGCCGCGGCGCAATTGGAAAAGGAACGTAGAGGCGTCCACGAGGGAGACCATGGTGTCGATGGGGGCGGCGTCGGCAAGCGTGGTCCCATCTTCAAATTCCCACTCGAAAGTGGCAGCGACAGGCATGGGCTCAGAAATGCCGGTGGACTCGATGACAATCTGGTCGAACCGGCCGGAACGAGCCAGCTTGCCGACGGACTCAATGAGATCCTCGCGCAACGTGCAACAGATGCAGCCGTTGGAGAGCTCAACGAAGCGGTCTTCGCCGCGTTCAAGATGGCCCTCGCCGGCGACGAGGGCGGCATCGATGTTGACCTCGGAGAAGTCATTAACCACAACTGCCAGCTTGCGCCCCTCGCGGTTGGCCAACAGGTGGTTAAGAACAGTGGTCTTTCCGCTGCCTAAAAATCCGGACAGCACGGTAACGGGTGTAGCCATCCCGTAATGATAACGTTTTGCATTAATTGAGGGCTACAGAACCAACCCAAAGACCGGAACAGCAAGCAGATAGACGGTGATGGTGATGAGCACGCAGCCGATCAGGTTGAGGCCGACACCGCCCTTGATCATGTCGCCGATCTTGACGTAGCCAGAGCCGTAGGCAATCGCGTTTGGCGGGGTTGCCACCGGCAGCATGAAGGCACAGGTTGCGGCCAGCGCCACCGGAATGGTGAGCAGTAGAACGTTGATGTCGCCATTTTCGGTCAGTCCGATACCCACGGCCACACCACCCATAATCGGCAGGAAGGTCGCAGCCGTCGCAGTGTTAGAGGTGATCTCCGTCAGGAAGAGCACAAGCAGAGCCACCGAACCGATGAGCAGGATGATGGGCAGGCCACCCAGCCCCTTGGCCATCTCACCAATCCATAGGGACAGACCAGACTTGTTGAACATCGAGGACAGGGACAGACCACCACCGAAGAGCAGGAGCACGTCCCAGGGCATCTCATTCGCGGTCTTCCAGTCCAGCAGGCGCACACCGGTCTTTGCATCAGCCGGGATGGTAAAGAGCAACAGGCCAGCGGCGATACCCACGATAGCGTCGTCGTAGTTCGATTCCTTGCCGGTGAAGAACGGGATAATCACCCAAGCCAGGGCAGCGCACAAGAAGATGATGCCCGTCATCACCTGCGGGCCGGTCCATGGGCCCAGCTTCTCAATCTCAGAATCGATGAGCTCACGGCCGCCAGGAATCTTGTCCATCTCCGGCTTGAACACGGTAATCAGCATGAACCAGGCAATGAACAGGAAGATGAATGCCAGCGGCATGCCCACCAACATCCATTTACCAAAGCCGAGGACGATTCCGTGGGTTTCCTTCATGTAGCCCATCAGCAGGGCGTTCGGTGGGGTACCGATGAGCGTGCCCAGCGAGCCAATCGACGCCGAGTAGGCAATACCCAGCATGAGGGCCGTAGCGAAATTCTTCTGGTTAGCCATGCCACCCACGGCATCAGCAGTAAGGGAAAGAACCGAAATACCAATCGGCAGCATGACCACTGCGGTAGCGGTGTTGGACACCCACATGGACAAGAAGCCGGTAGCCAGCATGAAGCCGAGAATCAACTGCTTGGGCGAGGTACCAACGACCTTCACCACAAACAACGCCATGCGACGGTGCAGGTTCCAGCGCTGCAGAGCCAAAGCGATGAGGAAGCCACCCATGAACAAGAAAATCGTGGACGAGGCATAGGGCGCACCCACATCCTTGATGCTGCCCACACCTGCCAGCGGGAAGATGACCAGCGGCAAAAGCGCGGTGGCGGCCAGCGGGATGGCCTCCGTCATCCACCACACGCCCATGAGAATGGTCACGGCCGCAACGGCGCGCAGCGCACCTTGAGTGTATTCCGTGTCATCCTTAGCACCGGGTGATTGCAGCACGGTATCGACGGCGTTGCTCGGGAAAATAAACCACACGAGAGCAGCCAAAACGAGCCCGAGGATAAGGCCAATAGCCATGCGACGCCATTCGCGCGTATCAACGCCGTGGTCGTCTTCGCCCTCCGTGTGCGATGTTGAGACGTGAGTGTGCGGGGTAGTCATCTGCCCCCTCCTTTTCCTGGTTAACCAGCCCCCCATTCAGCCGAGAGAGAGTTATTAGGATCGCCGAATGGGCCTACAGCTTCAGGTTATCGAGGTCACAGACCGCCAACAAACACTTTCCGATCATTACCCCCGCTAGCGTCATAAAATCACCCCTGTTAGCAAACTCTATTGCAGAACAACTGCAAAGTTTGCTCACCAATCTGTGGGCACTCCCCACCCAATTCCCCCTCCTCCGCAGATCCCCAGACCTCGATCCCGCAACCTGCAGGGCGTCGCCAAGCGCTTGCCGACGCCCCACCGCCCACCAGGGAGTTTCGGGATCGAGGTCTGGGGGTATGCGGTTGTGGAAGTCTAAGCCGAGCTACCACAACGCAAAGAAGGCCACCGCGCCGAGGAGCATCGTCCCCAGCGCAACGGCGGCGAGCGCTGGGGCACCGGGGAGGGCAGGTGATTCGGCCCGAGCCAGGATCTCATCAGCATGGCGAAGCTTGGCGGTGGCCAACCACAGCACAACACCCACTACTACTCCAACAATCAGAGCCGCCCATGGCGCAACGGAACGAACGACTAGCAAACCCGCGATGAGGCCGGCTAGACCCGTGCGCTGCCAGGCTAAGCGGGTGCGCTCGGGTTGGAGGCCGGGATCAAAAAGCTCGCTCACGCTAGCAGCTCGCCCACCAGAATCATCAGGCCGATGATGATCACCACGCCAACAATCAACGCCAACGCCGGACTGGCCGGGAGCGGACGCCCATGGCGCATCGCGCGCTCGGAGGCACCCCAGTGAAACCACGCCACCGCCGGCAGGATGATGGCCACGAGCAGCATGATGACAGAGACGACGCGAGTCAGCGTGGTGTTCAGCGGCAGCTCGAAGGTCTCCAGAGCCACACCACCCGCGATAAAGGCCAACGACGTGCGGATCCACGCCAAAAAGGTGCGCTCATTAGCCATGCTGAAGCGCGGGTCGGGTTCCTCCCCTGTTCCATACACCGAGCCCGGGAAACGTGCCTTCGTCATAGGCGCTACTGTAGCCTCCCACTCCTAACTCCACAGCGCGAGGCACCCCAGACGCCGTGCCTAGGACTGCGAGAAGGCCTCCAGATCCGCGGGGCTACCGGCGACGACGATGAGGTCGCGGTGGGTGAGCTCGGTGCCGTCGACAAGCGGGCGCCATTGGCCGGGCCCCTCACAGCGTGAGATGAGCTGAACGTTGTGCTCTTCCCACACCTGGTGCAGGTTGAGCGGGCCCTTGCTTATCGACGCCGGCGGGGTCATCGCCGTCACGCCATAGTCGGTGGCGATCTCCGCAAAATCCTCGAAGCGCCCGCCCAACAGGTGCGCCACGCGGCGGCCCGTATCGCGCTCCGGGCGGATCACGTGGTGCACTCCCAGTTGGCGCAGGATACGGGCGTGCGCATCCGAATCGGCCTTGGCCCAGATATCGCTCACCCCGAGTTCCACGAGGTTGGAGGCCGTAAGGATGGAATCCTCCAGATCCGAACCGATGGCCACGACCACGCGCTCTACCTCATCGACGCCGAGCTGGCGAAGCGCCTCAGCGTCCGTGGTATCCGCGGTCACCGCTTCAGTGAGGAACGCGGCGTGCTCGCGCACGTGCTTCTCCTCAGCATCGATGCCGAGGACCTCCACGCCATGCTCCATCAGCTCGCGGGCCAGGGAAGAACCAAACCGACCCATGCCAATGACGACGACCGGCGGGATATTAATGGAAGACTTTTCACGCCGCAGGGCGCTGAACATGTTAGCCAATGAACGGCCTTTCTTCTGGGTAGCGGTAGCGCAGGGTAATGGTCCGGGCGGCCAGTGCCGCCACGAAGGTGGTGGGTCCTACGCGGCCAACGTACATGATGAGACACAGCATGAGCTGCGATGGTGCGGACAAACTTGCGGTAATACCCGTGGACAAACCCACGGTGGCGAAGGCAGACATGACTTCGAATGTGACCTGGTCCGCGGTGAACTCGGGGTCCCAGATGCGCAGCGTCGCCACGCCGAGGGCCACGACCACCATTCCGGCGGCCGTGAGCGCGAGGGCTTGGCGGAAGGTGGACAGCGGCAGACGCCGGTGCCCGATGGAGGTGTCCTCCCGGCCCAAGAATTCCGAGATCATCGCCGCGCCTAGAACGCATGCGGTCGTCACCTTGATGCCACCCGCTGTACCGGCGGAGCCGCCGCCGATGAACATCAAGATGTCCGTCACCATCAGCGTCAACGGGTGCGCCTCACCGTAATCGATGGCGTTAAAACCTGCCGTTCGGGGCGAAGCGCTCATGAAGAAGGCGTTGATCAGTTTCTGGCCCAGCGGCATTCCATGCAGCACACCGGAGCCCTCAGAGAGGAAGAAGACCACGGTGCCACTAAGCAACAAAAACGCTGTGGCGCCCAGCGTCATCCGGGCGGTCATGGACATGCGGTGAATGCGCGGCGTGCCGCCGCGCCAGCGCGTTAGCCGTGCGCGGGCCCGTCGCACGAACTCCGCCAGCATGGGATAACCCAAGCCACCCGTAATCAGGGCGAAGGCGAGAGGAATCAGAATCCAGCCATCAGCAGCGAAGGAGATAACGCTGTCTGAATAGGTACTAAACCCTGCGTTATTGAAGGCCGAAATGGCGTGGAATACTCCTTCCCACGCTGCGCGCCCAGGTGCCACACCATGCTCGGTGGCTAGGCGCACGCCGATGAACACAGCGACGATGGCCTCGCAGATCAGGGTCATGACCACGGTAAGCAAGAGCGCGCGGCGAATGCCGCCGGAGGCCACGGCGCGGCCCTCCGCAGCCATGGTCCGGCGGGCTTTGAAGCTGATACGGCCGGTCAACAGCATGCCCGACAGCGACGCCAAACTCATGATGCCCAGCCCTCCCAGCTGGATGAGCGCGATGATGACCGCTTGGCCGAAGGACGTCCAATAGGTCCCGGTGTCCTCCACCACCAGACCCGTCAAAGAGACCGCCGAGGTCGCCGTAAAAAGCGCTGGCAGGAACGGGGTCCACTGCGGAACGTTGGCGGAAATCGGCAGCATCAGCAGCAGCGTTCCCACGAGGATGAGCAGGATAAAGCCCACGGCGGTGAGCCGAGCCGGGCCCAAGAAATGACCGCGTTTCACAGCGCTTCACACTACGCTTCGCGCCCTCTTAAATCACCCCCATTCCCTGTGAATTTGCCGGCAATTTTATAGTTATATCTTTTGTAATAACTGCTCGAAAGGTAGTTTCCCATTAGACAATCGAACGACAGGTATTAGGAACGAATCGGCCCTTTACCCGGATATGAAAGCGAGGCCACCATGGATCATAAAGCGACCACGCACACGGCGGACGGCGCTGAAGCTGCCAAACCAAGAATCGAATGGCCAACCATCAAGGCTATTCTCGCCGCATCCAGCGGCAACCTTGTGGAATGGTTTGATTTTTATATCTACGCCTTCTTCAGCGTCTATTTTGCAGACCAGTTCTTCAGCGGCACTGGTGAAACCGGTGCGCTCATGAAGTCTGCGGGCGTCTTCTTTGTCGGGTTCCTCATGCGCCCTATCGGCGGTTACGTCTTCGGGCGCATCGCCGACCGCTATGGTCGCAAGCGCTCAATGCTGATCGCCATCATCATGATGTGCGCCGGCTCCCTCCTCTTTGCGGCCTTGCCCACCGCGGCGACCGTTGGCGCCTGGGCTCCAGTACTGATGCTCATCGTGCGCTGCATCCAGGGACTCTCCGTGGGTGGTGAGTACGGAGCAACGGCCACCTACATGTCTGAGATTGCTTCCTCAGGACGCCGCGGCTTCTACTCCTCCTTCCAATACGTCACGCTCATCGGCAGGCAATTGCTGGCCAGCCTCCTCGCCGTCATCATGACCTCCACGCTGGGAGAAGAAGCAATCACAAATGGGTGGTGGCGCCTGCCTTTCGTAATCGGTGCACTCGCCGCTGTGGTAAGCCTCTGGCTACGAAACGGTCTTGAAGAAACGACGTCGAGCACCGAGCGCAGTGAGGAGGGAGCCGGAACACTTCGCCAACTCATGCAGCACCCGCGCTCGTTCTGGGTCGTCCTTGGTATTACCGCAATCGGCTCACTGACCTTCTACACCTACACCACATACATGCAGAAGTTCCTCATCAATACGGGTGGTTTTGCCAAAGGCGACGTTGCCCGGACGATGACAGTATGCCTCTTCGTCTTTATGATCCTGCAGCCGCTGACAGGCTTGCTTTCTGACAAGATCGGCCGCAAGAACACCATCCTCATTTTCGGTGTGGCATCCACGGTCGGCACCATCCCCGCCTTCATGCTCCTGGAAGCCCAATCCACTCTGATCGGCGCCGGGGCAGTCATCATTCTCATCTTCGTCTTCGAAAGCGGCTACACCTCGATTTCCGGAATTCTCAAAGCCGAGATGTTCCCCACCTACATCCGCGGCCTCGGCGTGGGATTCACCTACGCCGTAGGCAACTCGCTCTTCGGCGGCTCGGCCGAATACGTCGCTCTGGGTCTAAAGAACGCCGGTCATGCTAACGCCTTCCCCATTTATGTCACTGTCATGGCGGCGCTGGGTGTGGTTGCCATGCTCTTCCTACATGACAGCCGCACTCACTCCACAATCGACAACCCCGAAAGCAGCGCCTACGCCAAGAAATAGGCGCTACATCAGCTTGGTCTTGTCCAAGGTCTCCACCCAGCCGTTGGTGAATTTCTCCAACGGCTTGTGGAAGACCACGCCCAGAACAAGCATCGGTACAGCAAAGAGCAGCAGGCACAGCAACGCCAGCCAGTAATCACCGTGGTAGGTTCCGGCGATAGCCGCGCGGAAAGCACGGATGGTATAGGTCGCCGGCAGCCACGGGCTAATGTTCTGGAACCAGTCCGGGAGCACCTGCAAGGGGTAGGCACCGCCCGACGACGATACTTGGACCACCAGCATGAGCACCGCTAGGGCCTTGCCCGCGTTGGCGAAGGACACCACGAAGGTGTAGCAAATCAGCATAAAGATGAGCGAGCTAACCCAGCCCGCCAACAGCATGAGAATCGGGTGCGCGGGCTCAATGCCCACGAAGAAGATGAGGCCCAGAATCAGCATCGTCGACTGCACGAGGCCAACCGCGGCAAACATTCCGAAGCGGCCGAAGAAGCGCTGCATCGGCGAATATGTATCCTTATCCACCACATCCGTGCGCACGCTCACCGCAGTCAGCAGCGCGCCGACCCACAGCGCCAGCGCCGTGTACATGGGTGTCATGCCGGCACCGAAACTCTTGACTGGGTAGACCGCTTGCCTGTCGACGTCCACCGGAGCCGCAATCGCGTGCGCCAGAGCGTCCGGATCGGAACCGATGAGGTCCGCCAGCTTCTTCAGGTCACCAGATGCCGCAGCGGAGTCGATATCCTTCCGCAGGTCGCCGAACTTGTTGGCCTTATCCTGCAGGCCAGAGGCGAGCTTCTGTACTGCATCCCGAGCATCCGTCAGGGAAGAGGAATCAATGGTGACGGGAGTCTTCGCGGTATCCAGATCCGCGCTTACCTGGCCCAGGGAATCCTGCAGCGCGCGCAAGGATTCACGCAGACCAGAGGTGGAGATTCCCTCCACTGCCTTCTTGGCATTGTCGATGCTGGAGAGATCCGGCTTCGTGGGTTCGGGAGCATTCGCGGCCGCAGTGAGGCGCGCGTGGAGAGTGCGCTGCGCGTCGATGGCCTCCTCGATACGGCTGAGCGCCTTCTCTTTATCCCCGGCAGGAATTGGCAGGGCCTCAATGTGGCCGTGCAGGTTCTGATACTGGGCAATGGTGCCTTCTACCTGGCCGGCCAAGGTGTTGAGCGCGGCGACGCGGTCGGCGCGGGAGGCGGAGGCGTCGGCGTAAAGCGCATCAATGCGTTGGCGCACCACGTCATAACTAGCGCTGGTGGCATCGAGCGATTGCTGCAGCGCATCCGTGGACACGTTCAGTGAGGAAGACTGAATCTCCGGCAGCTTCAGGTCCGCCGAGTCCGCAATGCGCTGGGCGCTTTCCATGAGCGGAACCGCAGTATCCACGAGGCCAGCGAGGGAACGCGCGGTACGCGCCGCCATATCCAGCTGAGTCTGCACGCCATCCGCGCGCGCCTGCATCCGGTCCAATACAGCCTTGGTATCGCCCTTGCTCAAGAAATCGGAGAGTGAGGTGACCAGATCGAAGGACACGTTACCGACCGTCGTCGTGAAAGCCTCGGCAACCTGGGCTGACACCCCCTCTGCGCCTTGACCGGTGATCTTCGGCGCCAGCGCGTTCTTCTTCTCATTCATGTAGAAGGACAAATCCGCGGGCTGGGAACCATCCGTGTAGAAGTTCATCATGTCGGTACTGAAATCTTCGGGGAGCACGATGGCTGCGTAATACTCGCCGGACTTGGTACCTTCAATCGCCTCATCAGAGGTGGTCACAACCCAATCCAGCTGATCGTTCGCGCGCAGCTCATTGAGTACTTGGTCGCCAACGTTGATGGGCACCGGCAAAAGATCGCTCTCATAGCCGGTGTCCTTGCTGGCCACCGCCACCTTGAGCTGGCTGGTGTTATCAAAGGGATCCCAGCTAGCCAACACGTTAAACCACGTGAACAGCATCGGAATGACGACGAGACCCACGAGCATCACCGCGCTCATCACGTTGCGGCATGCGGTGCGGATATCGTTGAGGAAAAGATCGAGTGTTCCACGCATTAGTTATCCCCCTCCGTGGACTCTGCGCCGATGCGGGACGGATGAATAAGGTCATCTTCATCCAGCGTCACGAGCTCCGCGGACTGCTTCAGACTGATGCGCAGGTATTCCAGGGTGACCGCGGCGACAATGATGAGGAAGCACCACGCCGTCCAAATACCCAAGAGCAACGGCTTCTGGTCGGGCAAGAGGCCCGAGACGATGATGAGGATGACCACGCCGATAACGCCCGCGATGGCCACCATCTTGAGCCAATAGCCCCAGTTATGAGCGCGGCGGTCCAAATCCCTCTTGAGGCCACTGCGGCTATCCAGCGCCTGGATGACGTCCGCGATGCGGTAGCCGGAGCCCACAACCTGCACGTTTTCATAGTCGAAGAGTTCGGTGTCCCGCAGCTCGCGATTGAAGATGACGTTGAAGTGCGCCAACGCCTTGCGCAGTAGAAGACCGAAGACGAAGAAGAGAATGAACATGAAGGCGAGCACGCCCATCTTCTTGAAGTAATGGTTGCCGTAGAACCCGCCGATGGTTTCGCGCATGGCGTCAATGCCGTACGTGAACGGAAGCAGCGGGTAGATGCTGTGGAAGAAGCTGGGCAGCAGCTCAATCGGGTACAGGCCCGACGCACCTGGAATCTGAATGATGGCAAAGACCACGCAGAGGCCGCGGCCGAGGTGACCCAGAGACGTCGACAACCCATAGATAATGCTCAAGTAGGCCAGCCCCACGAGCACGCCCGTCAGAATGAAGGCAGGCGCGTTCACGGTCTGCACGCCGATGAGCAGATCACCCACGGTCACCGTGACGGCCTGGATGATGACCATCAGGGCCATGAGGAGGAAGCGGCCCAAGTAGGCCTGGCCCACCGTGATGCGGTCGAAGCCCTCCTTATCGACCTCAACCCGGAAGATCACCATGAGGACGAAGGCACCAATCCACAGAGAGAGGTTAGTAAACAGCGCCGCCATGGCGGAGCCGTAGCTGTCCACCGGGTACACGGTTTCGGTCTTCAGCTCGATGGGCTCCGCAAAGAATTTACCGATTTCTTCCGCGTCCAGCCCGGTGACATTTTGAACGACTTTGGAGTTCATCGCGGCACGCAGCGAACCCACATCGCCCTGCATAGCGCGCAGGCTGTCCTGCAGGGCCAGGAGGTTGGTATCGAAATCGGACAAGGTGTCCTTCGTGGCGCGCAGCTGCTGGGCCACGCCGTCCAGGAGACCATTGGCCTCCTGCATGGTTCCCTTCTGAGCTTCCAGGGTGGAGCTCAAAGCACTCGCCATGGAGCTCAGATTGCTCATGGCACGGTTGATTTCGGGCACAGCGGTGGTCACGGTATCGCGCAGCGTTTGCGAGGTGGCCTTGGTATCTGCCGCCGCCTGGTTGATGGCCTCCGCACTTGCCTGCACGTTGTCCGCTGCGGCCTGGGTATCCTTGCTCAGCGCATTCAGGTTCCCCACCAGCTGGCGGTTGGATTCATTGCCCTCATCGAGGCGCTGGATGGCGTCATCGATCTCCTTGGCCACCTGCGGTGAAAGCGTTGCGGAATCGCGCAACGCCTTAAGCTGCGCAATCGATTCCGCACTCGCGTCAATAGCAGTGTTCGCCCGTTGCGTGGCGTAATCGAAACGGTCACCGGCCTGGTTCAGGCCAGCTGTGACATCCGCAATGGATTCCTGCGCCTGTGCGGTGCCGTCTGCCACCGCACTTGCGCCACTGACGAAGGCACCGGTGGTCTGGTCGGTGAAGTCACCGATGCCCCCTTGGGCCTGCTCGACTAGGGAGGAGACCTCGGCGAGGGCTGTTTGGGCGTCGCCCAGCGCAGCACTCACATCAGCCACCGTGGACTTGGCGCCCAACGTGGAATCAGCAGCGGCGTCAAGCTTTCCCTGGATCCGCGCGAGGTTCTCACGGTTACCGTCAATCTCCTGCGCGGTCTCCCCGAACGCGGAGCTGGTGTTGTTCATCGCCCGCGTGACTTTTCGCTCGAAGTCAGTACCGGTGTCCTTGACGTTCTCCGCCGCGACGGTGGCCACCTGCTCCTTGAAGGCCGCCGTGATCTGCTTGTCCAGACCTTTGGCACCGGTATCCGTAATCTTCACGGCGATGGCGTTGTTCTTCTCGTTGACGCGGTAAACCAGTTGCGGCTGCGTGAACTTCCCGTCGAGCATGCTCACGAGGTTCTCGCTGAAGTCCTCAGGAATCGTCACCGAGGCATACACGTCTCCCTCTAAAAGGGCTTTCTCGGCTTCGTCGCGCTCGAGGAATTGCCAGCCTAGCTGGTCATTCTTTTTGAGTTTCTCAATGACCTCGCTGCCGACATCTATCTTCCCCGTCAGCTCGTTGTTAGCACCCTTATCCTCGTTGACCACGGCCACCTTGATGTTGTTGGTATGGCCGTAGGGGTCACGAAAAGCCGCGATGTTCACCCATGAATACAACGCGGGGGTGATGATAAGCCCGATGAGGATGATCCACGCCCTGGGGACGCGGCCAAGCCTGGCTACATCTCTAATAAAAATCTTCCAACTTTGGCGCACTGAAGGCAGTGTACCCGTTGAAGCTTCGAGTCTCTAACCTGCCGAAATACATAAAGTAATTTAAATAATTAACAAATAAGCTTTAACATGGTTTGCCGGATCAAACCCCTGGCTTGAACATATGGCGATGAAAACTAGACTTCAAGTAGTTGAACTTTTGGTATGGAGATGCCTATGCGTAAGACCTTAATCAGCCTCACCGGCCCCGCCTTCGTTGCTGCAGTGGCTTACGTCGACCCCGGCAACGTAGCCGCCAACATCAGCGCCGGCTCCCACTACGGCTACCTCCTGGTGTGGGTACTCGTCGTGGCCAACCTCATGGCCATGTTCATCCAGTACCACTCCGCCAAACTGGGCCTAGTCACCCACCGCTCCCTGCCGGAAATCATGGGCGAGCGTCTCTCCCGCCGCGCGCGCCTAGGCATGTGGGCCCAGGCCGAGCTCATCGCCGCGGCCACCGACCTCGCCGAAGTCATCGGCGGCGCCATTGCCCTGCAACTCCTCTTCAACCTCCCCCTGTTCGCGGGCGCGCTCATCATCGGCGCGGTCTCCATCATTCTCCTCATCTTCCAGAAGAAGAACCAGTGGTTCGAGGGGCTTGTCATCGGCCTGCTCCTGGTCATCTGCATCGGCTTCCTTGCCGGCCTCGCCATCGCCCCGCCCGACCCCGCCGACGTGGCCGGCGGCCTCATCCCCCGCCTAGAGGGCAAGGACAGCATCCTGCTGGCCGCCTCCATGTTGGGCGCCACCGTCATGCCGCACGCCATTTACCTACACTCCTCCCTGACCAAGCAGCGCTACCCCGACCTGGAAATCCCCCACGTGCTGGCCGGCACCCGCGCGGACATCGCCGTGGCGCTGTCCATCGCCGGGCTCGTCAACGTGGGCCTGCTGGTCCTGGCGGGCTCGGCCCTCTACGGCGTGGACGGCACAGAGACCATCTCCGGGGCCCACACGGCGATTGCCAGCCACCTCGGCCCGCTGGCCGGCGTTCTCTTCGCCATCGGCCTGCTGGCCAGCGGCCTCGCCTCGACGTCAGTGGGCGCCTACGCCGGCTCCGAAATCATGGACGGCCTGCTTCACATCAAGGTCCCCCTACTAGTCCGCCGCCTGGTCACGCTCATCCCGGCGCTGGTCATCATCGGCTGCGGGGTCGACCCCACTATGGCACTGGTGGTCAGCCAGGCACTTCTTTCCCTGGGCATCCCCTTCGCCATCATCCCGCTTTTCCGCTATGCCGGCTCCCGGGACGTCATGGGTGAGTTCGCCGCGAAACCCTGGTCTATGGCCGTGGGCTGGACGCTTGCCGCGCTGGTCATCGCACTCAATCTCGCCCTCGTGCTCCTGCCGCTGCTCTAGGCCGCCTACAATCAGCAGCCATGATTGAAGTAGCAGCCGTCGTCATCCGCAACCCACAAGGCCACGTGCTTACCGTGCGCAAGAAGTCCTCCACCAAGTACCAACTGCCCGGCGGCAAGCCTGAGGTGGGCGAGGCGCTTGTCGACGCCGCCCTGCGCGAAGTCTCCGAAGAAGTTGGCCTCACCCTCGACGCCGAGAGCCTCAACGAACTCGGCACCTTCGACGCCCCCGCAGCCAACGAACCGGGCGAGGTCGTCGTCGGCACCATCTTCACCTACACCCGCACCGTCACCACCGACGAACCCAACGCCGCCGCCGAAATCGGGGACACCGCCTGGGTCAACCCAGCTGCACCCGACCGCGAGCTTGCGCACCTGTTGCGTGACCGCGTCTTCCCCGCGCTGGCTGGGTAGGTACGTTTTCGTAAATTGCATCTCGAAGCCACAGGCCGCATCGCCTGTTTCTACGCATCTGTAGCAGCGCACCTCCGCGCCCATTTTCTCGGCTCATCAACATAAGACAGAGGCAGGTCCGCTGAAATACCCACCCCTACTCAGGCATTTACTTCTTCCCGCTGGGAAGAAACACAAGGACAATGACCAAAACTGCTAGAGCAATCGTGACAGCATACGGCCATTGAACATAAACGGAAAGCGTCATCAGAATAACGCCAATAGTGGCCAAGATTTTTTTCCACATAAATTATTCTCCCTAACCGGTAGATTCTCTTTGACTGCTCTCCAGACAGTTCAGCAACGTCCATATGGCGAAATTCCAAGCACGCTACCCTAAAACCTTCGCCATTTAGTGCAACGATAGTTTTCAAAAACCAACCCGCTGAGGAAGTGCTTTAACTGGAGCGAGAACTGATACTGCCGCAATCAGCACTACCAGAGGCGCACATTTCTTGGGGGCAATACATGCCCTTATCCCTTTCGCGAGAAGATGGCCGAGAACTCGGACACCCCCTAGAGTTACATGTGGTAGACAAATTTGGAAGCAAAAAATGGAAACCGTAGACGAACGTATACACTTCCCCAAAAATCCTTGCGAGAGCCCGCAAGAGGGCGTATCTTGCCGCAATTCGCCCTGCTGACATTTAGCCTCCTTTAGGCTTCGGCCTACCTGCTGCTTCTGTCATTGTCGGCACCATCTTCACCTGCACACGCACCGTCACCACCGACGAGCCCCACGCCGCCGCCGAAATCGGCGACACCGCCTGGGTCAACCCAGCTGCACCCGACCGCGAACTTGCGCATCTGTTGCGCGACCGCGTCTTCCCCGCGCTGGCCTAGCGCCAACTGTCAACACTTCGGCGTCATTGACCCCGAAGCCATCAAGAGCTACCCTTTTGAACATGTTCACTGAACACGTTCACCCATCGCGTTCGGCCGCCAAAGCTGGCACCGACAGCAAGGTCCTGGCCACCGCCTACGAACTCTTCCTCACTCAGGGCTACGCCACCACCAGCATCCGGACTATCGCATCCGAAGCTGGCGTTAGCGTGGGAACCGTCATGGGAGTCGGCGACAAACAAACGCTGCTCATCCGCACCATTGGCCAACACATTTCAGAACTCCACGATGACATCCGGGGACAATCCGATAGCCTTCTCGATGTCCTGATGAGGTTACCCTCGTTTAGTGGACACCCTATT
>NZ_KV816297.1:0-342 GCF_001814395.1 Corynebacterium sp. HMSC059E07 | reverse complement strand
CAAATAGGGTGTCCACTAAACGAGGGTAACCTCAGTCTCTTCGTTGTTTGTATTGAGTTGTTGTTGTTGTTTGGTGTCGGCGGTTTCTTACTCTCCCACAACCTCCCGGTTGCAGTACCATCAGCGTTAGCAGGCTTAGCTTCCGGGTTCGGAATGGGTACCGGGCGTTTCCCTGCTGCTATAGGCCACCGACAAACACTCGGGGCAACGTCTGGTTGCTGGTGTTGTGTCAGATACTGTGTAGTGGACGCAAGCGACAGTGATATTTATTGTCTTGTTGTGTTTGTTGTCAACACACCCGTCAATATTGGGTGTGTGTGTTTGTTTTGGTCTATTAGTACC
>NZ_KV816296.1:0-1523 GCF_001814395.1 Corynebacterium sp. HMSC059E07 | reverse complement strand
GGTGGTTGTTGATGTCGTGGGGCCTGATGTGTGGTTCAAGTGATGGGGTGACACAGTGTAGTAGCCATGCCGCTTAGTGGATTGTTGGTGTAAGCGTGTGAGGTGGTGTGTAGGCAAATCCGCACACCGTAATACCTGAGGCGTGATGCGTAGCCCGAGTGTGGGTGAAGTTGGTGATCTAGTACTGTCGAGAAAAGCCTCTAGCGATGTGGATGTATGGCCCGTACCCTAAACCGACACAGGTGGTCAGGTTGAAAATACTAAGGCGTTCGGGTGAACTGTGGTTAAGGAACTCGGCAAAATGCCCCCGTAACTTCGGGAGAAGGGGGACCACACGACTTTGACACTTCTTGCAGGTGTTGTGGGTTGTGGGGTCGCAGAGAATAGAGGGAAGCGACTGTTTATCAAAAACACAGGTCCATGCGAAGACGTTAAGTTGATGTATATGGACTGACGCCTGCCCGGTGCTGGAAGGTTAAGAGGACCGGTTAGTAGTCTTTGACTGCGAAGCTGAGAATTTAAGCCCCAGTAAACGGCGGTGGTAACTATAACCATCCTAAGGTAGCGAAATTCCTTGTCGGGTAAGTTCCGACCTGCACGAATGGCGTAACGACTTCTCTGCTGTCTCAACCACAGGCCCGGTGAAATTGCACTACGAGTAAAGATGCTCGTTACGCGCGGCAGGACGAAAAGACCCCGGGACCTTCACTATAGCTTGGTATTGGTGTTCGGTTCGGTTTGTGTAGGATAGGTGGGAGACTATGAGACGTGTGCGCCAGCACGCGTGGAGTCGTTGTTGAAATACCACTCTGATCGGATTGGATACCTTAACCTTGGCCCATGATCTGGGTTGGGGACAGTGCCTGGTGGGTAGTTTAACTGGGGCGGTTGCCTCCCAAAATGTAACGGAGGCGCCCAAAGGTTCCCTCAGCCTGGTTGGCAATCAGGTAGCGAGTGTAAGTGCACAAGGGAGCTTGACTGTGAGACAGACATGTCGAACAGGGACGAAAGTCGGGACTAGTGATCCGGCACCTACTTGTGGATGTGGTGTCGCTCAACGGATAAAAGGTACCCCGGGGATAACAGGCTGATCTTCCCCAAGAGTCCATATCGACGGGATGGTTTGGCACCTCGATGTCGGCTCGTCGCATCCTGGGGCTGGAGTAGGTCCCAAGGGTTGGGCTGTTCGCCCATTAAAGCGGCACGCGAGCTGGGTTCAGAACGTCGTGAGACAGTTCGGTCTCTATCCGCCGCGCGCGTTGAAACTTGAAGAAGGCTGTCCCTAGTACGAGAGGACCGGGACGGACGTACCTCTAGTGTGCCAGTTGTTCCGCCAGGAGCATCGCTGGTTGGCTACGTACGGAAGGGATAACCGCTGAAAGCATCTAAGCGGGAAGCCTGTTTTAAGATGAGGTTTCATTTGAGGTCCCCCAAAGACGATGGGGTTGATAGGCCAGACCTGGACGCACCGCAAGGTGTGAAGGCTACTGGTACTAATAGACCAAAACAAACACACACACCCA